>DYCW01000374.1 GCA_019417865.1 Ruminococcus sp.
ATCCGCCATTTCTACACACAGTATTTCACTTGTGCTGGCACCAAGCAATTGAGCGATTTCTGTCATGTCCAAGTTCCCTCCAAGAAAAGCCTTAATTGCCTCTATTTTTTCTCCCTGGGAGAGCGTGGAATCTTGCAAAGCTTGCATGAACTGCTGACCGGTGACTAACCCACCTTCCAATCCAGATGCTTTTCCCAGTTCAATCAGGGAAGCAGTTACCTTTTCTTTCGTTGCCAGCATCGTGCTTTCATCAATATCAAAGCCTTCTTCCTGCATTCGCTGCATCTCCTCATAGATGCTCAGATAATCCTGATACTGCGTTTTCAATTCCTCCAGACTGGCAGCAGTTTCTGCAGTCTGGATAGGCGTTTCTGCCATCTGCCGCAGTGCTTCCAATCCTGTATAATCTCCGTTTTGGACGGCTTTTAAGGCTGCTTCATAATTGGAAATGGTCGTAGTGCAGTTTTTTAAGTCCTGCGTCAGCGTGCGGATGGATTCCGCATGTTCTTCTACATTTGCCGCCGCTTCCTTCATTTCCACTTCACTCCAAGGAGCGTTCATATGCATGGCATTTGCCTGATCGTTTTCCGCCTTTTTTATGTTGTAATCCAGCAACGCATCATTATAGTCTCTTCTGGCTTCTGCCAGTGCTTCTGTTTTTTCCGTCCGCTCTTGAATCGCCTGTGTATAATCCTCTTCAAAGGCACTTAAAACAGCTTGTGCATGTTGCTTTTCTATCAATGTATCCAGTTCGGCAGAAGCTTCCTGAAAGTTTGTGATGACTTCTCCATTTTTGGTAATCACGCCGTCCAGTACTTCATAGGATGTTCCGGCATAGGCGTTAATTTGGTCTAGGATGCCAGCTACTTCTTCCTCATATCCGACTTTTACGGTGCCGTTATCACCGACCAGTTCTTCCAGACGCTGCTTCAAAGCCTGTATATTTTCCAATTCTGCATCCGCATCCAGCAATTCTGTATGGTTCTGCTGCATACTTTCATGAAATGCCTCTATATTTTGTGTGGCATTTTCCGTCGCCTCTTTTACAGCGTCAGACACTTCATAAATATCATCATACATTTTCCGGGTCGTTTCTTCATGCACTTTTTTGATTGTTGCTAATCCACCAATGACGGCGGTGAATGTGCCAAGTCCACCAATGCCTTTTAGCACGCTATCCAGTCCGCTAAGCGTTTTTTTCGTATCGCCCAAGCTTTTTACAGCCTTTACGACACTGGAGATGTCTGTAGCAAATAGCTTTACGCCTGTTGTAACAGAAGAAATCGCTTTTCCAGCAGCAACGGCAGCACCGATTCCGGCAATCAATCCCTTATTCTCCCACAAAAGCTTTACGATTTTGGAAACCGCCTCAATGGCATCCGGCAGATGCTCTGCCAACGTCTTTGCCATATCTGCCAGCACTTTTCCCAAATCAGAAGCGGCTTTTTGTGTTTTGCTGTCCTGCAAGGTTTTGGTCAGCGTCTGCAACACATCCCGAATCGGCTCTTTCATTTCCTCGAATACATTCAGCTGTAAGCCCTCAAAGGCGGAGGACAGGTTGGCAAGGTCGCCCGTAACATTATCCTGCATGGTGCTTGCCATCTCTTCGCAAGCACCCGTGCTGTTGTTGATGGATTCTGTCAGTTTGTTAAAGTCGCCGTCTGAAGCGTTGACAATTGCCAAAAGTCCAGACATGGCTTCTGTGCCGCCGATGGTGGAAGCATATGCTGCCTTTTCCGATGCATTCAGTTCAGAAAAGGCATCCCGCATATCCTGCATCACTTCATCCAGTGACTTCATATTGCCTTCTGAATTCGTAAGGGAAAGCCCCAATTCCTCCATTGCTTTTGCAGTATCCTCTGGCGGGTCTGCCATTCTGGACATAATTGCACGTAAAGCAGTACCCGCCTGACCTGCTTTAATTCCGCTGTTTGCCATCAATCCAATAGCAACAGCAGTATCTTCAATGGAATACCCCAGAGCTCCTGCAACCGGTGCGACATACTGGAAGGTTTCGCCCATCATGCCCACTGTGGTATTGGAGTTAGAAGATGCCTGTGCGAGCACATCGACAAAACGAGTGGAATCTTCTGCCGACATACCAAATGCCGTCAGGGCATCGGTCACAATATCAGACGTTGTTGCGAGATCTTCGCCGGACGCCGCTGCCAGATTCAGCACGCCGGGCAAGCCATCTATCATCTGTTGAGAATCCCATCCTGCTAATGCCATGTATTTCAATGCC
>DYCW01000375.1 GCA_019417865.1 Ruminococcus sp.
CAGGTAAAAACAGGGCATAATTCCGAAAATGCACACCTGATTTTTACAAAAAAAGAAAAAGGAGCTTACAAATGAATAAAATCATGGAAGCCGTTTTTCCTTCTACCGATGATGCAGAATATGCAGCCGCCTATTTACAGCAGCATATTCCGCATATTGCAAAAATAGAAATTACGCCTCGCCATTCAAAGAGTCTATGGTTGGATGGTCATACAGCCACACATTTTTCTATTTATACCACTGCTGCCGTTTCGGCACACAATATCACTGGTAGAATTGAACGTCCTATGGTAGCAGAGGAAATCCCAGAACCAGAACGAGATCAAACCGCAGATCTGCATCTTTTGTATCGTGCAGAATCACAAAAAGCTGTACAAAACATAGTTACAGCACTTGGCGGAGGTCATGTGAAAACATGGGACGCATAAGAAAACGGCGGATTCTTTTTCACAAGGAATCCGCTGTTTAAATTTGATGCTCTTTTTTGCATAAATACAAGTTGCTGTTCATAGACTGTAAAAAACGAATCGTATTTCAGAAAGACATCGGGAGGTCAAAATGACAGCATACTTACCAGAGGGCATGTTGCTGCATACACCAGAAAATGCAGCCGCCTTGCAAAATGTTTATACACTACAGGATGCCATGCGTAATGGGAAAATTTTAGAGGCCAGAGCAATTGTCTGCGACAATGCACATAATCTGATCGTGGAGCTTCCCTGTATGCGTGGCATCATTCCCAGAGAAGAAGGTGCAATCGGTATTACAGAAGGAACAACAAGAGATATTGCACTAATCTCTAAAGCGGGAAAACCCGTTTGCTTTCAGGTGCAGCAAATTATAACGGATGAAAATGGAATACCCACTGCTATTCTCTCTCGAAAACAGGCACAGCTACAATGCTGGCAGCAATTTCTATCACACTTAAAAGCTGGTGATATTATTCCAGCTCGTGTGACACATATGGAGAAATTCGGATGTTTCGTAGACATTGGATGCGGCGTGCCTTCTATGATTCCCATCGACTTGATTTCTGTCTCCAGAATTTCACATCCATCTGACCGGTTTACAGTTGGACAGGAAATCAAAGTCGTAGTAACTAGTGTAACCAGTAACCGTGTTTTTTTATCGCATAAAGAATTACTTGGTACATGGCAGGAAAATGCCGCCCGGTTTACCGCAGGAGAAACGGTTTCTGGCATTGTCCGATCTGTAGAACCATACGGTATATTTGTTGAACTGGCTCCAAATCTGGCTGGATTAGCAGAACCCAAAGAGAAAATTTTTCCAAAAGAGCGTGCCAGCGTTTATATCAAAGCATTGATTCCAGAAAAAATGAAAGTCAAACTGATCTTAGTGGATGCTTTCGCCGATACAGAACCCATCGAACCGCTTTCCTACTTTGTCCATACCTCTCATATAGATCGATGGCAGTACGCACCCACCTGTGCAGCAAAACAAATAGAGACACGATTCGATGTGTAAATCTTATAACTGAATGCTCTCCTGTTCTAAAAATGCACTGGATAAATAGAGTGAACCGCTGACTACCACACATCCATTTGCTTCTTCTGCTATTTTCATAGCAAAAGACATTGCTTCATGGTGCGGCATAATATGAGTTTTTAACTTTTTTGGAAAACAGGTTACTAATACTTCAGCTGGAATTGCTTGCGGAGAAAAGTCATCAACACAGATAACGATATCCAACACCTCAGAAAGCTCTTTTATTGCTGTCTGATAATCTTTTCCCTTTACCATGCCCAGAATACCAATAATGGGATGCCTTTTATTTTGCTTTAAAATAGCGGTTAGTGCAGCAATACCAGAAGCATTGTGTCCGCCATCCACCAAAACCAATGGATTCTGCTTTAAAATTTGTATTCGTGCAGGAAGTTGCACAGTAGAAAGTGCTGTACGGATTGCTGCATCTGAAATGTCAAACCCTCTTTTTTGCAGAATATTCAATGCAGAAAGAGCAGAAAGAGCATTATAAATCTGATGGCGTCCTGGCATATGCAAGGTATAGATTTGTCCTTCATACTGAAATTGCGACTCCGTCAGTGTTTCTTTTAAAATTGTACTATTTCGTAAATCTGGAATAATGACAGCGGATTGCTTTTGCTCCGCTGTCATTTTTATCATTTCTCGCACAACATCCGAATTATCCGGCGATAGGACAACCGGGCAATGTTGTTTGATAATACCAGCTTTCTGCATCGCAATTTCTGGCAATGTTTTTCCCAATATTTCCATATGGTCAAAAGAAATAGAAGTAATGATGCTGACCAAAGGAGCTGTGATAACGTTGGTGGCATCCAATAAACCGCCTAAACCAGTTTCCAGAAAGACCAGTTCACATTCTTGCTCTAGAAAATACAGTAACGCTATAGCAAAGGTAATTTCAAATTGTGAGCAGGCTTTTGACACATGACAAGCGATTACTCGCTCGCACAAAGCACAAAGTCGGTCATCTGGAATATCCTTCCCATTTACCTGTATGCGATCTTGATAGTGCAGCACAAACGGTGAGGTAAACTGTCCTGTCTGAATGCCAGCTGCAATGGATGCCGCAGAACCATATGCCACAACGGATCCTTTTCCATTTGTACCAGCAACATGAACAAAGTGTAGCTGTTCCTGTGGATTGCCTAATTCTTTTAAAAGAGAACGAATGCGAGATAAATCGGTTACAGGTTTTCCACTTTTGCTAAACTGCTGAATATAGGCGATGGTTTCTGAAATGGTCATTATTTTTTGCACTTCCTTTCAAAAAGAACCATTCGCAATAGATTGCATTCTACTGCGAATGGTATATAATATATGATTTTTAAATAATTTGTAATTATGATTGTAAACCAGTAATGGACTGCAAAATCTTTTCCATTTTTTCAGTGGCTTTTGCCAGCTTTGCACGTTCTGCTGCAATCAACTGTTCTGGTGCCTTAGATAGAAAGCCTGGATTATT
>DYCW01000376.1 GCA_019417865.1 Ruminococcus sp.
CTGTCGCACAGCCCATAATGCCGCCGCCGATGATAATGACATCCGCTTCCCGTTTTTCCAGCATGGCCTTAGTCCTCCTTTACGTCTGTAATATTCTTGCTAAATGTGAGAATCTCCACAGGCCGAACTGGTGCCCTGCCCTGAATCATTCCCAATTCAGACGGTCTTGTCTTCAGTTCAGAAGCAATGATACTCTGCACCAAACGCTGACAAGTCTGTCCCTGACATAGCCCCATACCGGCACGCAGATACCGCTTTACCTCATTGGTTGTCCGCATCCCATCATAAACAGCTCTGCGGATTTCTCCCTTTGTAATCTCCTCGCAGCGGCAGATAATCATATCATCATCTTCCTTTTCTACGAAAGGCTCTGGATTTGCAACACGAATGATCTTATGCATGATATTCACACCTTCCCCTCATTTCAGACAAGCGGCTGATAAAATCTTGCCGTATTGACGTACGCAACGGGTACTTTCATCGTCACCACTGCGGTTTTATCCATAATCGGTGCACGCTTCACACCAACAATCTCTGCCTGACAAACCGGCTTGCCCTGCCGATCTAATGCTGTTCCCTTATCACCAACCTGTGGCATTGGCAGAAACTCATATGGGAATGCAATGGAAGCATAACCCTTTTCATAGGTTTCGTCTACCAAGAAAATTGCTTGACCAGAACAAGAAGCAACGCACAAACCACAGCCAGTACATTTCTTTTCCTCATCAATTGCCGGAAGCCGTGTGATATTTTCACCAACTTTAATACATCCAAACTTACATGCATCCTGACAAGGATTACACGGGATATTCTGTGTACATTCAATTACCGGATGAATACCGGATTTCTGATAAGAAGCAGCTGGGAACTTTGCCAATTCCTCTTCTGTCATATAACCATGTGCCAGCAAAGTCTTAGAAATCGGATATCCTTCATCTGTTTCTGTAAAGTCATTTCTGCCTTTATTCTTCGGAGCAAACATACCTTGCCGCAACTGTCCAAGTGCTTCCTGATAACCATTATATTTTTCTTCAAATTCTTCCTCTGTCAAATAGCCAGCTTTCATGCTAACATGAGAGGCAACGCTTCTGCCCTGAATCATAGCAGAACTTGCTTCTTCAATACCGGCAACGTCACCAGCACAATAGATACCACTGACAGATGTTTCACCATATTCGCTCAGCAGTGCGACATGACCGCCTTTCTGCGGAATCAATTCCATGTCACAGGTTGCATTGCTTGCCAGCTGAGACATCGGGGTCAAACCAACTGCAATGCAAATGGTATCTACATCCAGTTCTTTTTCTGTTCCCGAAATTGGCTGGAAATGACTGTCTACTTGTGCAATGACAGCTCCCGTAACCCGATCGGTTCCTTTTGCCTCTACTACAGTATGGGAGAGATAAAATGGTACGCCAGTTCTTGCAAGCTTTGCTGCATGGACTCCATAGCCACCAACTCTTGGAGCAGCATCAATAATCGCTACAACTTCACAGCCTGCTTGCAACAACTGAAAGCTAACAACCAAACCAACATTACCAGAACCCACCATCAAAATCTTCTGCCCCGGCTGCACACCCTGAATATTCATCATGGTCTGTGCTGCACCAGCACCAATGACACCCGGAATATTCCAGCCCTTGAACGGAATCATGTTTTCGGCTGCACCGGTTGCAATAATAATCGCATCGCCTTTATAGTGATGAACTTCACCATCTTTCTTCACGGTGACTTCCTTATTTTCATAAATACCCATAACCGTTGCGTCCAGTTCTACCCGTACGCCAAGGTTTTCTGCTTCCTCCAGCAGCTGCTGTCCAATTCGGAACCCACGCACCTTTGCATGATGTTCCTTGGAACCGAAGAACTTATGAATCTGTTTGAACAGCTGACCGCCTGGCCGCTGATTCTCATCAAATACGATGACATCCATGCCGTTTTTCTTTGCCTCAATGGCAGCACTCAAACCAGCAGGACCTGCACCAATGACTATCAATTCATGTCGTTTCATCTCTTAGTCCTCCTTCTTCGGTTCTACACCATATTGCGTCTGAATCTTCATGCCTTCTTCTAACGGAGTCACACAGGTACGTACATTCGGGACGCCATTGACAATCATGACACAGTCTGTACATCTTCCAATTGCACAGAAAATACCACGTGGCTTATGCTGCTTTGCCGTATAACGATGCACCATCACACCGGCTGCTTTCAGTGCTGCCGCAATGGACTCGCCCTCATAGCCGCTCAATTCCTTTCCATCAAAGGAAAATGTCACCTTTCTTCCCTTGTGATAGCTCTCGATAATGGGATGCTCGCTAATTCGCATGACAAGGACCTCCTCTATTGTCATTTGCATTTTTCCCATATTAGAAAATCCGCTATGGGAAACAAAAAACAAAAGGGGTATGAAATATGATTTTTTCATGCCCCTTTGCAATTGTTGTATTTGTTTTTTGTTTATGGCTCTATTATACCGCCGATTGCTACAAATTGATTGAAAAAATCGGACATCCTGAAAATCGCCTTTTTCCTCCTCTTTCCCGCCAAAAAAATGAAAGAACACATCCAGCAAACTTTATTTTAAAAAGTCAGCAAAAAAATCTGCATGACAAAATAAGAAATCTTTCTCACATAATTGACAAAAACAAATGGCTTTTTTATAATAGAGATATTCTAGAGGGTGTTACCAGAAAGGAGTTTTTTCTATGAAAAACCGTTATCAAAACTACCAGTCATTTCATATATATCAGCCGTTCTTTTCTTTTGATGTAAAAAACTACGAAGAACGAACGCAGACCGTGCCATATGCTGCATGCTTCTATCAATTTTCCACTCATAAAATCATTGACCGCTCTCAAAATCAGGATTTCTTTATGGTCTGCATTCCGGACGGCTGCGTGGATGTCGTATTTATTCGACACAACCAGCAGAATAAAATGGAACTGATTGGCTCTCCGCTCAGCCGCAAGGCATTGATTGTCTATCCAAATGCTGCTTACTTCGGAATTCGCATGAAGCCTGGCATGTTCTTTCCAAACGAACCAGTTTCTATCCGAGAAATTACCGATACCGAAACTTTTGTTCCACAGCTTTCACCGGATGTTTGTACATTATTGAAACAGTTGTTTTCTGTTGATACACTCGAAACACGCATTGCCATTTTGCAATCTTATCTTGCGCAATACGAACCCACGTCCTTTACCGTAAATGAAACCATTCAGTCTATACTATATCTGCTTGGAAACTCTAAAGGTGAAATGGAAATCAGTGAAATCGCAGAAAAAATCTGCTATTCTGAACGGCATCTAACCAGAATGTTTTCCGATGCACTTGGCTATTCTCCAAAAATGTTTGCTCGCATTACCCGTTTTCAATCTGCACTGCACACAATGATGGAGCAAGCGAATACCTCGGAAACCATCTCCAATTTCATCACAACACTAAACTATGCAGATCAGGCACATTTTCAGCGGGAATGCAAGGAATTTACCGGACTCACACCAAAACACTTTATCCGCTACTATGCTGATATGGTCTGTCCTGTGGAAAAGAGGGAATGTACAACATGAATTCTACTGCCCTGCAAATTTATTCTTTCCTTATGCGAATGGATATCCAGTTTATCCGTTACTGTCATGCCGCCTACCAAACCCGTACTCAATGGCTAGCACTTCTAAAAAAGTCCAAACTGGAAGCAACTGTTCCAGTTTGCAGTGCCATTCCACAGAAAACCGGCTATGCCCTGTACCTACACACAGAAGAAACAACCACACCAGTTATTTCAGAAGATATGACCACTGCCTGCTGTACACTACTACACTGTCTGCCATATACGCTTTCCCCATTGGGACTGCTGTTTGACACGCAAAAAAGCTGCCCTCTCTATGTGGAACCTGCCTTATATGAAAAAAACAACTGGTGCTTTTCACCTTGTTCAAATGTTTCCAGTGTTCTGATTACACAGAAAGTCTTTTTAGAACAATTTTTACCCGCTATTCAACATCCCCCTATTTTAGAAAACCCACTTGTATAACTACAATGGAATTTGTATATGATTCGGTATTTTTATCACAATTTCATTTTAATTTAAAAATAAAATTTCATATTTTCCAAGTAGTCTCTCTTGTAATTTCATGAAATCTGTGGTATAATAAAAATGAGATTGATGCTCTTTTTACAGGAGGTGTTGCAGGGTGCCTGCTTACAATACATTCTATGCAAATGCACAGAAAAAAGAATCTACATCTGACTTTCATTATCCCATGGAACGGGAATTTCAATTTTACAATCTGATCAGCAGTGGTCGACTGCAAGAAGTACAGGAAGCTTTAAAAAAAAATGACTTCCTAAAAATTTCTGAAAATGTGATTCTATCAGAAAGCAAAGTGCAAAATATACGTTATCATTTTATTATTTCTATTTCTATGATGACTCGATTTTGTGTACAAGCTGGTATGCCCGAAGTGCAGGCATACCGTCTCAGTGATGCTTATATCCGGCAGGCTGATCAAACCCACCGAGCTATGGAAATGTTGGCACTTTATAATGAAGCTTGTATGGAATATGCATTAAAAATGAAAAGAATCCAAAAAAAGGATATCTCTTCCAAGCATATATCTATTTGCGTTAATTATATCCAGAAAAATATAAAAAAGAAACTTTCCATTCCAGATATTGCAAACTATCTACATTTGCATCCAAGCTATCTTTCCAAGCTGTTTCAAGAACAAATGGGGTGTTCTATTCACACCTATATCTTAACACAGAAGATGGAAGAGGCAAAAAACCTGTTAAGATTTACAGACTATCCCTGCCGTGCCATTGCTGCTACACTCTCCTTTTCCTCACAAAGTCATTTTATCCAGCTATTCCAAAAATACACGAATATGACGCCTAAACAATACCGCAACCAACAAATACGGAATAATATTATTGATAATGAAGACAAAATGTTATGAGAAATTTAAACTGAATATAAATATTTTTATGTAATGGGTAAATTCAATATGAGATTGACACCGACCACATGAAATGATATGATGTACTCATACGAAAGAATGCTTCCATCTTCCCAGTGCAATTGTAAGCAGCAATAAAGCAATCCATGTTTATTGTCATTGGCTGGTTCATTTTTCCTACTACCATGACTGTGCATATTTCCCTGTCTCTTATACACATCTCCGAGCC
>DYCW01000377.1 GCA_019417865.1 Ruminococcus sp.
ACAGAAGCATCCCTTTGCTTGTTTGCTGTCGTTTAATTTTTTTTGACGTTGTCTTTTCAAATTCTGTTTCCCGTATCCGCAAACGGTGAATCATCTTAGAAGAAGGGAGGGTACGATTGATTTGTGAAATGATATCTTGCAATGCAGCTCCGATATCTTCCTTTGTCATTTCAGCACAGAGTTCGGCATTGGGGAAAATCTCTACTGTGATGACACCGTCTTCTGTATAAACCAGACATTCTGTCACCAAATCAATAGCAGCAAATTTATTTTCCAATTCTTCTGGTGATACATTTTCCCCGTTGCTCAAAATAATCAAGTTTTTCTTTCTGCCAGTCAGAAAAACACGTCGGTTTTCGTCCACATATCCCAAATCGCCAGTATGTAGCCAGCCGTCTGCGGTCAGGGCTTCTGCGGTTGCGGCTTCATCCTGATAGTATCCCATCATGACAGACGGACTTTTTACCAGCAGTTCCCCATCTACTACCTTTGTTTCACAGCCATTGACGAGTGTTCCAACATCGCTGCCGCTTTCTCCATCTAATGTTGCTGTTGCAATTCTTGGTGAACATTCTGTCATACCATAGCCTTGTGCAATAGGAATGCCCAAAGATTGATATCCCGCAATGAGTTCTGGCGGCAGATATGCCCCACCGCTGTAAATACCTTTGAGTCTTTCGCCAAATATCGCTTTTGCAATTACAGCTGGTGGCAATGCTTTTGCATTTGCAGCTGCTAAGATTTGTTTGTAAATCGTATGGGCAATCATTGGTACCAGTAAAATCAAAGTTGGCTGAAATCGTTTTAGGTTCTGTGCAATTCGCATCATAGAATCATTGATACAAACAGTTGCACCATATCGCATCGAAAGCAGAATGTCACAGGTCAAACAGTAGACATGATGAATTGGCAGTACTGATAACAATACATCTTCGGGTGAACTTTCTTTTTCTTGACACATTGTATTATCAATTAAATTTCCGTGAGAAAGCATAACTCCTTTGCTTTTTCCAGTTGTACCAGAAGTATAAACAATAGAGGCCAGCTGTTCTGCCTTCACTGGTGCTACATCAGTGGGATTGTAATGATATAAAATAGAAGAAATGCGTTCTTCCGCATCTTCCGCTGCGTGCAGTGCCACAAAAGTTTGTATCTGTGGACAACTGCGGCGAATTTCAGGCAACATCGCAACATAACGAGTATCATAAAAGAATACATGGATATTTGCCCTGCAAAGTAGATCACAAATATCGGCACAGGAAAGCTGTGCATCAATTGGTACAATCACATTTCCGCTGGAAACTGTTCCAAAATAGCTCACCAGATACGCATAGCTTGTTGCACCAATTACAGCTACGTGTAATGGAGCATCCGGTTGTTGCTGCTTTGCCTTTAGAAAAGCAGCAACCCGTAAGCTGTCTGCATAAAACTGTGCAAAAGAAGCCTCCGCAATGGTGTTGTTTTCTGCTTTTTCTTTTAGGAATACTTTATCTCCATATTCTACGGCAGCCTGTCTTACCAAGTCCTGTAATGTTTTTACTGTTTCCCGATTCATTTTGCCGTCTCCTTACTGTGTTATGCTTTCCAGATATTGTACGGCATCTGCCACGGTATGTAACTCCAGCACTGCTGTATCTTCTACCTGCACCTGCAAATGTTCTTCCAGTTCTCCCAAAAGGCTCATAAAATCGAATGAATTAAAACCCAGATCTTCAATAAAACGAGATTCCATTGTGATTTCCTCTGGTGCAACATCCACATAATTGCAAATATACGTTTTCAGTTCTTCAAACATCATCATTTTCTCCTTAGATAAGGGGATTTCCCCGTCATTGTCATTATATCATTTCCAAGATTTCGCCGATGGTACGATTTTTATTTTCGATACCACGAAACAGCACACGGCAGAGATAATAATAGAGATACTCCATTTCTTGCTCTGTCACAACATCTTTTTTGTATTCAAAATGAAAGTTTAGACCGTTGTCCTCTACACGATGCATGACGGTCAGATAAAGCGGCTGTGCAGCGACACCGTTGGAATACCATAGACTTTTGTATGCAATATTCGGCAGTTCCGTATTTTTCTGCCGTAGCGTCAATGGCTGATAAGTCAAACTGATGCTCTCATAGCTTGCCCCGGGTCGCATTTTCCATTGTTTAGAGCGAAGCATTGTAAGGGCAACAGGGTCATAATTGGCATGTCGGAAAATCCGATTTTGCTCAGTCTGTATCATCTTTACGCCATCCAGAAATGTCATATCCGGCTCCATCACGGTACGGAGTGGGAAGAAGTGAATACGAGTACCGCCGGAATGCTTTTCCAGCAGCGTGCCACGTCTGGCAACATTTGTTTTTACAGATACGTCTTTTTCGTTATTATTGAATTTAGAGAGGACTGTCCGTAATCCCATGAGTAGGAGACTTGCCATTGGCACTTGATTATCCAGACAGAATTGCATCAACCGGTCAGACGGGTCTGTTTCCAGATGGTAAACAGAAATAGCAGCATCCAAAGAGGAAGAGGTAATGATAGCATTTCGCAAGTTTGGATTGCCTGTTTCCCTGCGTTGTGTGAGCAGTCTGCCCATACCAGTGAAATCCGTATACATTGGTTCGCTCTTTGTAATTTCCTGCATCCAAAAGGCTTCATCTTTCTTTCTTGCTGCGGAATCATTCTCATAGACTAAATCCCGTTCCACCGATTTAAGATAGGATTGCATAGGCTTTGGCATATTTGTACCGTATCGTTTTGCACAATATAATTCCAACACATTGCGATGAAACCCGATAATGGAACTGGAATCCATTGTCATATGGTCTACTTTGAGATAAATGCCGTTGTAACCATCTGGCAGCTTTACCATTACGACCTGATTCATGGGAGAATGATAACGTTGAAAGGGAACCGCTGTCCATTTTCGCATTTCATCATGGGCATCGGCTTCCTTCCAACGGGAAAAATCATAAAAAGGAATCTCTCGTTCTTCAAATGGCACAACATACTGATAAACAGTACCATCTGTGTCCTGTAGAAAACGAAGCCGCATGGAATCCTGCTGTTCATAAACCTGATAGATAACTTCCTTGAGCAGCGTAAAATCCAAATCCAACTGTACATACAACCCCGTACCAATATTCAGAACCTGATGCTTTGGACAATACCGGATCGTATAATTGTGCAATCTCTGTGCTGCTGTCAGCGGATAGCACTGCATCACAGTTCCGTGGATGGTAAATTCTTTCATACCAATCCTCCTTTTTTGTTATACAAACACATATTGATGAATAAAATCTGTCACTGTTTTTTCATACAACGAAACATTTTCATAATAACTTGCCCCGTGACCGGCATGTTCTACCAGTAGCAGTGCTTTTGGTCCTGTACAAGCTTTATAGTTTTCCTCACTCATTCTTGTCGGCACAAAATTATCTTCTTTTCCATGAATAAACAGCACGGGACATTTTGCTGTTTTCACTGCGGTTAAGGTAGAACAATCCTGAAATCCGTAGCCAGCTTTTTTTCGGCATATCCTATTATTGATGTTCATAATAGGAAATTCTGGGAGCTTGTAATCCCGCTTTAAAATATGGGCAAAGACATCATAGGGAGAGGTAAAGGCACAGTCTGCAATGACTGCTTTTATTGTATCCGGAAATGTTGGAAGTCCCATTGCCATTAGTACAGTTGCACCACCCATAGAAACCCCATAAAGTACAATTTGTTTCTTGTGTTCAAACCGTTTGTTAACATAATCCACCCATGACAAACAGTCATAGCGATCAAGCACACCGAATCCGATGTAGTTCCCTTCGCTGTTTCCATGTGCCCGATGATCGACTAGAAGACAGTCATATCCCTGTTTCAAGAAAAAAGAGGCAATTGAAGAACAGTCGCTTAAAGCACAGCTGGTATAGCCGTGAAAACCGATTACTAATTTGTCAGACGGTGTAGCAGCTGTAAAATAATCGCCATGCAATGTCAAACCGTCTCTTGCGTGTATTGTTACATGTTCATGGTTTTGCTGCATCAGCCATTCTTTGTTTGGATGGATGATTTTTTTATATTCTTCCCATTTTTTCATATCTGCCATTTCGTTTAAATCCACTTTCACGCCGTCTTGACGGGGGATTACTTTGCGAAACAGCGTTGCCGCACCTACTGTGGCGGCAGCTGCACCTGCCAATATTACCCCACCAGCTGCGGCTGCGGTAACAAGCAAAGCATGCATGTTATCATCCCTTTCTTTAATTCGACCAACAGTCGAATTGCTTTGTGTTTATTTTATCACGTTTTCGACCGGCAGTCAAGTGCTTGCAGAAATTTTATTGCGAAAATCGAAAATTTGTGATATAATGAAAAAAACAGAGCAAAGAAAAGAGGCAGTTCTATGAAAAATGATAAGAAGGAACAGATTTTTGATGCAATGGAACAGCTGCTATTGACTATACCAAGCGGTGAAATTTCAGTGGATGCAATTGCAAAACAAGCTGGCATTGGAAAGGGGAGTATCTATTACTATTTCAAAAGCAAGGATGAGATTCTGTCTGCTGTCATTGAACGAAGCTATCGACGTGCGATACGGGAATATTTTAATAGTATTTCTGCAAATAAAAATGCACCGACCGATATAACAGCACTGGAGAAAATTAAACGCTTATTTCAGAATCTTATCAAGGAAGATTTTCAAAATAACGAGCAAAATTTGATTGTGGCATTGCACTTGACAGATGATCCGACATTGCATAAAAAAATGAAATACATTGCGGTGCAGGAAATTTCCCCTATTTTGACTGATTTGCTGAAGCAGGGAATTGCAGAAGGTTCTATTGAAACTGATACGCCAAAAGAAAGTGCAGAAATGATTGTTGCCGTATTGACCTTTTTTTTGGATGATACTATTTTCCCAGAGGATCCTGTCAATGTGAAAAACAAGCTGAAAATTTTTGCACGTGTGCTGGAAACTTGTTTGAAGACGGAAGATGGTAGCTTTGATTTCTTATATCAGCCGCTTTCGTAGCTATTCTGCAAAGTTTAGGGGATAAAAAGGTTGCTGAAGAGTTGGAAGACCATTATACAGAAAATTCTCTATGTTATCAAAAAGAACCCTGCTTATGCAAGGCTCTCTTTGATTAATTTTGTTTTGTATTCGGTCCCAATGCTTCTTTTTTTACATTGTGTTCCTGATTTTGATGGAAATTTTTCTTGGTAATTTTCGTTTCTGTATTGGCCTTTGGCTGTTGCTTCAGCATATTTCCTATCCTCCTGATGCTTCCGATGGAAAAGCTTATTCCACCTGCGTATAGGTTTTTTCAAAAATGTCTGGTTTACACGGATATTTTTCTCCGTCTACGCCTGTTACAATATAATCGCCGACAGAGGCTTTCATATCACCCTCCAGCGTGTGTATCATGATTTCCCTGTCTGTCTGATAGGCTTCCACCACGACTGGTTTTTTGCGATATTTTTTGGTTTCCATTTGATCACCTCACGCATATTATACGAGTTTTTTTGTCTTATATGCAATGTGGTCTTCATTCCTTTTCTTCTGGATAAAAATACAGAAATACAAGTATATTCTGATGGCATTATAAAAAAGAAACCCCACCGGGTCATCAGACCAGTTGTCTGACAAGCCCGATGGGGTATATTCTATTTCTGATACTGTATTTTCAAAAATTTCTTTTTTTATTTTTATTCGTATTCGAAACATTCCCATGCAGTATCAGGAATTTCGATAGATTTTAATGTTGTATCCGATTTTTTGAATGTTCTGGTTGCTTTATCAATGATAAAGCTCGTTTTCTGTAAGACAATGTCATCGTTAATTCCCCAGTCACCGCTGCTCCTGCGATAAATATTGTAAACACTCATAATAATTTGCTCTTCTGTTTCCGTATAGAACGAATTTAAATTACAATGAATGCCACTAAAAGAATAATACAGGGAAAGAAATTCCCAGAGAGACTGTTCATTCCATGCAAATTGTATTGTTTTTTCTGCCGCATCATAATAGTTCTTATTATAGATCAGCACATAATATGGTTTGTTGGTCACCTTTTCATTGCTGTAATTGGAACGGTAAATCCAGAAATCTGCATTGGAAAAGATTTTTTCACAGCCATCAAAAGTATAGCTGTCATTCTCTGGAATAAAGAACTCTTCTGCAAATGCCTGTGCCTCTGCCTCTGTTTCCGCAGAAGCACAATACAGCAGTCCGTCTTCTTTATTACGATAGTAATATCTCACAGGTGTGTCTTGCAGGTCAATGTCCTCTGGAAGGGGATAACGATAAACGGTATCCTGCAATGTTCCTGCCTCATAAAGCGTTTTCACCTGGTCATCTGTCAGATTCAGGATTTCTTCTTCTGTCATACTGGACTCCGGCAGAAGCGGAACTGGCTCTGGCTCTTTCACTGGTGCTTCCAGCAGTGCTCTTTTCATCAGGCAAAGGTCAATGATGTTGATGGTATCGTCTTTGTTAAAATCAGCAGCTTTCCATTTCGGCAGTGTGCCAGAGCCGAGCAGCCATTTCTGCAATGTTACAATATCGGCAATTGTAAACAGCCCGTCATCGTTTGCATCTCCCAGAATTCCACCCGCTTCGATTTCTGCATCTGTGGCAAGCAGAATCTCCAGATAAGCCTGTCCTTGTAATGACCATACACACTGATCTACCATAATATTATAATCATCCGGCATAGAAATGATTGCAATATAGGTATCCCCTGGGTAGATATTCTCATTCACATAATCAATATAATGTTGTGGATCGTCACTGGTGTTCCAGGTCAGAATTGGTTGCGGATCAATATCATTAGGACTGTTACACTCCGGAAATACGCTCAACGTCACATTCGGCATATCTTTTCCGGTATAAAAATCCACCTGTCTCTTATACACATCTTC
>DYCW01000378.1 GCA_019417865.1 Ruminococcus sp.
CTTGCAGGATACCCATGTTGTATCCGGCTCCAGAAAGTCAGGATACAGACAACAACATTTCCGCTCTGCCTGTTCATAACCGCCCCAGAAAAAGAAGGCAACATCCGCCTGCCGTTTCAGAAATGCAGTTGCCGCTGCACACTGCATTTCATCCAAAAACATTGTACAATAGGGAGTACAATCTCTCCGACTGCGGTCGGCAAGGTCTTCTAAACGGGACAAAAAAACAGATTCTGTTTCTGTTTCTCTGTAATTCATCACATAATCAAACCGTTGTTTTCCAGCTCGCCAACAAATTCATCCCCGACAAAACCAACATTATACGGGGTAACAATGTAAGTCTGATTGGCAACCGGCTTAATATTGCCGTTCTGTGCATAAGCAACGCCAACCAAAAAATCAATGATTCGTCTCCGATTTGCTTCGGTTGCAGACTCCAAATTCAGCACAACGGTTTTATTTGCCATCAAATGATCGGCAATCTGCTTTGCATCTGTAAACAATTCCGGTTTTACTAAAACAACCTGTAATTGTGTGGTTGCCTTAATATTAACAACCCGATTATTTCTCGCCTCTTCCGTCGATGTAACTGGTGGGGTATAAGCCGTCTCCCTGCTGCTGTAAGAAGAAGTACCGCCGCCGCTCTCATAAGAAGAGGAAGAAGGCTGCGGCTGCTCCGGCTCCTTTTTTACCGTTTCCGCAGGCTCTGCATACTCGTCCTCGTTCGGCATAAAAAAGTCCTTCAATCCGTTTAAAATGCTCATAACAATCTCCATTCTCCGCACGTTCTATCTTTCTTTTTCTCTACCTGTCTGCCAATGTGCGGTTTTCAGTACAGGAAGCCTGCTTTTTTCTATGTCACAGGTTTATTTTTATTGGTAGACTCTTGCTCCAAATAGAGCAGAGCCGATTCGTACAAGAGTAGCACCATACTGAATGGCCTTCACATAATCATCAGACATACCCATAGAAAGGATGTCCATATCTATATTATCCACATTTTTGCTGCGGATGTCAAGATATAAATCCTGCATTTTTGAAAGAAATTTTTCATTTTCTCCTGCTGGCGGGATGGTCATCAATCCTTTGACATGTAAATGCGGATAAACGGCAATTTCCTGCAACAACGGCAAAAGCTGTTTTGGTGCAATACCACTTTTAGAATCTTCCTCGCCAATATTGACCTCAATCAAAATATCCTGTATCTTTCCCACACGAGCGGCTTGCCGATCAACTTCTTTTGCCAAATGAACAGAATCAACGGAATGAATCAATGCCATATCTTCTATGATGTACTTCACCTTATTGGTTTGCAGATGTCCGATAAAGTGTATGGCGGCAGACGGATCATAAAACTCACGCTTAGAAAGATATTCCTGTACCCGATTTTCACCGAGCAGTGAAATACCGCAGCGAATGGCATGATTCACCGCTTCCGGTGCAACTGTTTTGGTCACTGCCATCAGAGCAATCGTATCGGAGGGGGTTCGGTATTTTGCCTTTGCCTCTTCCATATTGCTGCAAATTCGTTTATAGTTTTCCGTGATATAAGCAAAACTATTCTCCATCTACATCTATCCCCTCTACAATAATAGAATCATAAAGAATCAAATATCCATCGCCTGCATTCAAAGAAGAGAGTACATAATCATCTCCCTCATAAATAACATCCAGTTTTCGGAAGACAACTTCTTCACCATCCATAACATAAACGCCACGATAATTGACTTTTGTGGTGGTCTCCTCGCCAGTCAGTACATTGGTAGTGGTCTCTTCAATCTCTTTAAAACGGATCGCACTGCGGGGCACCTGAATGCCTTCACGGACGCCCTCCTCCTGGATGATTTCCACTCGTTCTGCTCGATTCTTTACAAAATCAGAGGTCATGTAATCACAGTATAGAACCACCAGTGTTTCTGACAAATTATCACTTGTCCGCAAATCTGTAATCAATGCATCCGCAGTTGCTCCGGAATTAACAAGCTTCAATGTCACTTTGTCATCCACCTGATACTTCAAAGTAGAATTATCAATAATGCCAACCATATACCAACCATAGCTGTCAATGGTCTTTCCAACAATGGTTTCGCTTTGCAGACCATTGTTGTTCTGCACCGCTTTCACATCGTCGATGGTAATCTGATCAATATTATCTGTGGTAAGCTTAGTTTCATAACCATCTGCATAACTAACAAAATAAACAGCAGAAGAAGCCTTTACGGTATCCCTGGGTGATTGTTTAGATTCCTCCAATGTGGCAATTTTTTCAGAAACTGCTGCGATTTGCTGTGAAAAATTTTCTGTTCCCTGATTGACCACCAGTTGATACGCACTTAGTGCGATTTGAAAGTCATTTTTTGCCGATTGCAGACCGGTCAAATCTCCGCAGTCCTTGCAGTATGTAATCTGATTATAATACCGCTCTACCTGCTCTGCCAGTTCTGCCGGCTGTGCATTTTGCAGAATCCCTGGATTAGAAATACGATTTAGCAGATTTAATTCCTGCTGTAAAACTGCAATCTGCTGATTGGTTTCAATTGCAGACTGATCTGCATAAATCTCAGCGATGGTACCGTTTTTTTCGACTTTTCCACCATCTGGCACATTATAACTAATGACACCAGAACCATTATAGGTTAACACTGTTTCATCTCGCACATAAACGCCCTGAAAGGTTTCCGATTGCTCAGCAGTCGCAGCCACTGCGGTTTCGGTTTTATATTCCGTATCAATAAAATGATAGAAAATGGTACCGATAGTCGCAATGATCGCAATCGAAAGCACGATAAGCAGAATGTGCATCGTTCTTGAATTGGAATCCATAAATCAATCTTCTTTTTCTGCCGCATCCAGAATCGCAATGGGGCGAGTTGGTTTGAGTGTGGAGATGGCGTGCTTGTACACCAGATTCTGTTCTCCGTTACATTCCAAAATTACAATATAGCTGTCAAAACCCTTGACAATTCCTTTAAACTGGAAACCATTCATCAAAATGATTGTCACCAGAATCTTCTCTTTTCTTGCCTGATTCAAAAAAACATCTTGTAAATTCATCATTTTGTTCATTTAGGGCTGCTCCTTTCCTACGCACCAAATCTTTTTGATTCTCATTTTTCTGTTTTTTCAAAAAGACCTTATTCTATTATAACACAAGAATTGCCTTTTGGCTATAATTTTCTTACATTTTTCTAAGATTTCTTTGTTATTGTTGATTTCATACAATTTTATCCACATAACGTCATTTCTTTTTCTAAACCACGTCAA
>DYCW01000379.1 GCA_019417865.1 Ruminococcus sp.
GAATTGAGGAAACGACTTCGTGCAGAGCATCCAAACAGCCAAAAGGAACCACAGAAAAGCTACCCCAATAAAATGACGCCCAATCAGAAAAGCAAGGCATGGGCACTGCTGCATGAACTGGCAGAGCTGACACCGTCCGATGCAGAAATAGAAGAACGTATGGCAGGTATCGTCAGAAAGGAGCTGCATATCACGTCCTCTGCCGCCGATCCGTTGCGGTGGGCTTCGTTTTCGGATGGTTCTAAGTTGATTGAACAACTGAAACGATATGTGCGGCACGCAAAAGAAAAGGCAGTGAAACAAGATGAATCTGGATAACCTCACGATGAGCCAACTGCATGGCGGGCAGCTGGAGCTAGCAGAAACTGTAGGCTTGGAGGCTTACAAAAAGCTGGTACTTCGGTATAGCGGCAGCAGCATCTACATCGGAAAAGCGGATGAAGCGGCACGAGCAAACAGAGATGAAGAAATTTACAGTAAATTCAACGGGGAAAATCAACTGGAGCTGGCACATGAGTATGGGCTGGCGAAGAAAACAATCAATGACATTATTCGACGGGAAAAAGAAAAGGAAGATTCCTATCAAATGACATTATTTTCAGAAGATTGATGTTCCCGAGTTTGCAAGCACATAACGGTATGGAAACGCCTCTTATGTACAGCAGTAAAAGAAAAATGCTATCATTGTAGTAGAACCAATACGGCAATGATAGCATTTTTATTTTAGGGGGCGAACCAGAACTTGACGCAAGAAATCATCCTATTTATCATCACCACAATCATTACAGCCGTGCTAGGTGTCATTGGATATTTTTTGAAACGAACCATGGACAGAAATGACAAGAACGAAATGGCAGTGCAAGAACTGCGGGATAATCTGCTGACGCTGTCCGACAAATATGCAACCAAGGCAGAAATCCGAGAAATCAAAGCATCCATGGAAAAGTTATCCGAAAATATTGATTACATCAAAGAACATACCACCAAAAATGAGGATTTTATTCGGACGATGGCACGTCTGGAAAGCAAAATTGACAGCTATTGCAGCAGATAGGAGGCGGGAGAATGGAACAATCTGAGATGCTGACACGAATTCGACAGAAAACTTTTTTCAAGAATAACGGCATGGTGCTGAAGGCAGTCAACCTGCTTCGTGATAAATATGTATCGTTGTCCGACATCGGTTATGCTCTGCGTCCCAGCATGGATGAGTCAGAATTTCGAGATGCCATCAATTATCTGACAGAATCCGGATACATCCGCCTGCGGCATACGGCAACCAAGCAGCCAATCACACTGGCAGATGCAGAAATGCAGGAACTGGAAGCCAAAGTGACAGCGGAAGGCATTCAGATCATTGCCTGTGTGCGAACAGACGCCTGCGTGGATGTGTAAGGCGGTGCAGCATGGGAAAGAGACGAAAACATTCTAAAATTGACCAGCTGGAACCAGCAGTGAAAGAAACCGTGGATGAAATGATTAAGACGGGTGCGTACTATCGGGAGATTGTGGATTACATTCAATCCCACGGCGTCAGTATCTCCCTTGCGGCAGTCGGCAAGTATGCCAAAAATCTGATGAGCACGCTGGATGCCCTGCGGCTGAGCCAGGAGAATTTTCGGGCAATCATGGAGGAGACAGAACGCTATCCGGATTTGGATATGACAGATGGCATTCTCCGGCTGATTTGCAATCAGATGCTGGACGCCATCAGCAAAATGCCGGAGGAGCGGCTGGAGGAAGTGGATTTTGACACCCTCTCCAAAAACGCTGTGGCACTGACCAGAGCGGTTGCCTACAAAAAGAATGTGGATGTAAAGACACGGAATGCATTGGAGAATGGTGCGGAGCAGTTCAAGGATTTGATTTTTGAAGCCATGGCGACAGAACGACCGGATTTATACAAGGAAGTCAAGAAATTCATCAAGGAAAAGCAGAAACAGGAGACAGAAACATGAGCATGTATGTATTTCAGGTCAAACCCGGTATGGATTTACAGGTGGCTTCCAATCTGCGAAAACGAGGCTATTTTATCCGCTGCCCGCAGAGAACGCTCTCTATCCGCAAGGACGGTGCATGGCAGGAACGAACAGAGCCGATTTTTGCCGGATACTTATTTCTTGAATATCCAGAGGGAAAATTACGCACCAAGGATTACTATGAAATCTGCAACGCAGATGGTGTTATGCAATTTTTGAAATACAGAGGACAGGCGGCACCGCTGACCAAACAGGAAGAAGCATACATCCTGTGGCTCTGGAACCGTGGCTACCCGATTACGGCATCCCACATTTACACCACATCCAATGGAGATAGAATGATTCTATCCGGTATGCTGCGGCAGTATGAAGACCACATCATCAGTATGGATGTGCGGCAAAGAAGGGCAAAGATTCGGATTCCCATCCTGGGCAGAGAGTATACGATTACCCTTCCGGTCATCGGCGTATAAACCTTCCATTACAAATTCACTTTCGCTTGCACTGCGGTTGATTCGTCCCGCAGGAACGGTGGCTGTGACATAGAAACAGAACGGACTTTACAGCGAATTCCGAATGGCGAAGCTTACCCAAATGGAAACAGCGTTTAAATACTGTTTAAACGCCCACAGAATCGTTTAAAGAAAATCATCCGAAAAAGATTACACCAAAACAGAAAACGGCAAACAGGGGCAATTCTGCCCCTGTTTTTCTTGTGCCAGAAAGGAGGGGCACTTTGGGCAGAAAAAAGAAAAGCATTGCTGCCCTTGCGGATGGCATCACAAAATTTGAAAATGGAAGGAATGCGGCGAAACATGCTGACTACTCTGATTTACAGACATTCCTTTCCACCTATCTCAATACACCAGAGCCAAAGCAGCGGAAACGGCTGGCGGAGGAATTCCGAAAGCGGCATCTGGAATTATATCAATTTCTGAAAGAAAATCCGCAGCTGCTCTCTGCGGAAACGGATATGGCAGCCATGATACAGGCGGCTGCATCCGGTAGCAAGGAAGAAACGGAGGATAAGCAACTGACCAATCTATTTGAGAAACTGGAGGCAGGATTGAAATGATATTTCAAGATTTTTCTCCGAAGCAGCTGCAAGCCATGCTCTGGTGGACGCTGCCGGAAAGCAAAGACTATGATGCCATTGTTTGTGATGGCTCCGTCCGGAGTGGCAAAACGATGGCGATGAGCATCGGCTTTCTGCTGTGGAGCATGAAAACCTTCCACAGAGAGCATTTTGCATTCTGCGGAAAGACCATCGACAGCTTAAAACGAAATGTGATTACCCCTTTGCAAAAGTGGACAGAAGGCATTCTCCAACCGAAAATCAACCTTTCCAAGAATTTCATGGATATTCAGTGGATGGGACATCAGAACCGATATTACTTCTTTGGCGGCAAGGATGAAAGCAGTGCGGCATTGATTCAAGGGATTACCCTTGCAGGCGTACTGCTGGATGAAGTCGCCCTCATGCCAGAATCTTTTGTCAATCAGGCAATCGCCCGTTGTTCCGTCACTGGCTCTCGGCTGTGGTTTAACTGCAACCCCGATGGCAGCGAGGAGCACTGGTTCTATAAGGCTTGGATTGATGAGGTGGACGGCACAGCAAAGGACAAGAACCGGCTGCATCTCCATTTTACCATGGAGGATAACTATGCATTGTCGGATGATATCCGACAGCGGTATGAACGGATGTACAGCGGTGTATTCTATGACCGCTACATTTTGGGGTTATGGCGGCTGGCAGAGGGGTTGATTTATCCCATGTTTGATAAAAGCAGACATGTTGTGCCAGACACCATGCCAGCGGTCGGCACTGGAGAGTTTTACATCTCCATCGACTATGGTACGCTGAATCCGACTTCTATGGGACTGTGGCATCTGTCCCCGGCTGGATATGCCACTCGCATCAAAGAATATTACTACGACGGGCGAAAAGAAGGAATGCCACGCACGGATGAAGAGCATTATGCTGCATTGGAGCAGTTTGTCGGCGATTTATTCCCGTATATCCGTGCTGTCATCGTGGATCCATCCGCAGCCAGCTTGATTGAATGCATCCGGCGGCATGGAAAGTTTCGTGTCTGGCATGCTGATAACAGCGTGTTAGATGGCATTCGGGATACGGCAACGCTGCTGCAGCTTGGGCGGATTCAAATTTGTGCAGGCTGTACCGATATCATTCGGGAATTTGGATTGTATCGCTGGGACGAAAAATCCACGGGAAAAGATAAGCCGCTAAAAGAAAATGACCATGCTATGGATGATATGCGGTATTTTGTCCGGACAGCGATGTACCAGACATTGAAAAGGATACGGCAAACAGGAAGAGGGTGAACAGATGATAGATGCTTCTGCAATTGCTGCTGCAATGAAGATACCGTGCCTGGTGAGCGGCGATATGCAGGAAAAAATGCAGATGTGGGAGGATGCCTACCGGAATCAGTCTGCATGGATCAAAGATAGAGTCCGTTCGATGCAAACACCATCCGCCATCGCCAGAGAATTAAAACGGTTAGTGTTAACGGAATTTTCTTTATCTGTCAACGATACAGAATTGGATACTGTCATGCAGAAAATGATTCCCAAATTGCGGCGAAAACTGGATTACGGCATTGCATCCGGCGGGCTGCTGCTCAAACCATATTATACAACCAATGGTTTGTTTGTAGACATGATGCCGCAGACACAGTATTTGCCGGTGAATTACACGGACGACAGCTGTGATGCGGTTGCCTGTGCGGAGTCCTTTGTGATGGGATATGCCTATTACACCCGCATAGAGCTGCACCAATACAACCGTGCCACACAGGCACACACCATTCAGAATCGCTGTTTCCAATCCACTGCCGGAAATTTCTTGGGAAGGGAATGCAGCTTAAAGGAAGTGCCACATTGGGCGAATATTAAGCCGGAGCAGTCTTTTCAGAATGTACAGCAGCCGTTATTTGCGATATTTCAGATGCCGGATGCCAACAACATTGACCCGGATTCTCCATTGGGTGTTTCTGCTTTTGCGGATGCACTGGACTTTATCAAGGATGCGGACGAACACTGGGAGCGGATTCTGTGGGAGTTGGAATCCTCCGAACGTGCGATTGAAGCGAGTGAAGACTTATTTCAAATCAATCCCTTTACACAAAAACACACCCTGCCCAAAGGGCGAGAACGGATGTACCATCTGCTGGAAAAGACAGGAGCAACAGATGACCATATTTACACGGTCTTTTCTCCGGAGGTGCGAGACAGCTCCTATTTCAATGCTCTGAATCAAATGCTGCGGCGAATTGAAAATGCAGTGGGACTTTCCTATGGCACATTGTCCGAGGTTTCCAACGTGGAAAAGACTGCGGAAGAGGTGTTATCCTCTAAGCAGCGGTCATACACTCGTGTGAGTGATTTACAAAAAGGCTTACAAACTGCATTGGAGCAGCTTTTATATGGAATGCAGTATTATCGGAATGTCTATGGTTTTTCCGGCTACCCAGAAGCAACGTTGTCCTGCAATTTCGGTGATGGTGTATTGGAAAATTCCAACGAGGAATTTACACGGCAGCTGGCAATGGTACAGGCTGGTGTGCTGAAGCCGGAATATTTGCTGCAATATCATTTTCAATGCAGCGAAGAGGAGGCACGAAAGAGGATGCCGGAAAAGGGCAAGCCGGATGACTATAGCTTGTACGGCATGGGCGGTGCTTCATAATGCTTTCGCCTACATATTATGACCAATGTACAGATGCCGTTTTGCTGCATTATGCACGCTTAGAGGATGCCATTCTGTCTGCGATGGTGCGGC
>DYCW01000038.1 GCA_019417865.1 Ruminococcus sp.
GTATAAGAGACAGGGATTCCAGTATGGCTTGCATCGAAAAATCTCCTCCTGTTTTTCAAAATGAGTTTGTTTACATCTTTAGTATAACTCAATTTGAATTGATTGTCAAGAGGTTTTATCAAATTTTTCTCATTTTGAATAATAAGGGTGGGCGTAGCCGATACGGTTTTCCCACTGCCCGATTTCTTTTTCCATTCGCCATACTGCTGTAGAGAAAGAATATGACGAAAATACACAAAAATGTGGTGACAGATGCACTTCTTTTCTCACTTTTCACGAAAATCAAAAAAAACGGAAAAATGACAAAAGAGAAGCTTGCAGTTTTTCGCAACTTGTGCTATAGTAAGAAAGAATAAAAAGCTTGTAAAGAAAAGAGCCGTTTTGTAAAATCTGCGGTTCTTAGATAGAGAGAAAGGGGAAGATTTCCGTTATGGAATCACTACACAAGTTATTTTCTGCATGGCGTGCCCGCATTTGTGCCTGTAATGAACGGCGGAATGAAAACACGCTTCGATTCTCAATGACCAACCGCATGCTACTGCTGCTGTTTCCGATCTTTATCGTCTGTATGGCAGAGTTGAATCAGGATAAATACCTCAGCAAGTTGGTCGTTTTTATCGCAGAACATCCGTCTATTATGCTGTTCAACATCCTGATCGCAGGATTGATTTTCCTGGGGGCTTTGCTGCTGTTCCGAAAGGGTTGGCTTGCGATGCTTCTGCAAAGTTTGCTGTACATGGCACTGAGTATTACAGAGCTGTTTAAGTACAATACCAATGGAAACCATTTGATTATGACAGATATGAAACTGTTCCGCAGTATCAAAAGTCTGACATCCTTCGCCTATATCAAGATTACACCACGTCTGATTATTTATAGTTTGATTGTGCTCGCTTTTGTGGGGATTGCATTCTGGTTTAATCCAAAGTTTTCCCTGCACACCAAGCGGCTGCGGCGAATGGTCACTGGACTTTCCTGCCTGTTGGCATGTGCATTGGTCGTTCTTGTTCCAACCCTGTCTACACCGGTTTACGCCTTTTTCGGCGTAGACGTCTCTAAGGCAGAGAATACCTTTATTTTAAATGAAAAATTTGAAAAAAACGGCTTTCTTGCCTTCTTCATGCAGACGGGCTCTGAGAACATTGCCAACCGACTGGAGGAGCCAGAGGCGTATGAGGAAAATAAGGACTCCACGATTGCACAGTATCTGGACGAGGTCACAGAGCAATGCGACTTCCAAGATGGGGTAAAGCCGAATGTCATTGAAATCATGTCCGAATCCTATGCAGATTTCCGTGTATTTGATGAGCTGAATATTTCAGAAGATGTTTATGCAGGTCTGGATGAGGTGGCAGCAAAGGGCGTTTCCGGTACGGCAATTGCACCGACTTACGCCAGCTATACGGTACGGACGGAATTTGAACTGCTGTTCGGTCTGCCGGTCAAGTCACTGAACGACCCGAATATGCCGCAGAGAATGCTGCTGGAACGGCAGCAGCCGACCATTCCATCCTACTTTAAGGCACAGGGTTATTCCACTTTTTTTTTGCTTCCTTTTCGGGGCATTTTTTATACCCGCCGTACCATCTATAGTCAATTCTCCTTTGATACCATGATCTTTGAAGATGATTTTACGGTTCCCGTTGAGCTATATGGTACATATATTGATGATAACACTGTTTATCACCAGATTGAACAACTGATTACTGAGACCGACGAACCGCTGTACCTGCACACAACCACAATGCAGAACCATCAGCCTTATGATCAAGGCACAGGGGATACAGAATTTGAAAACTATTTGCAGTGGATACAGCATTCTTCCGATGGGCTGGCTGACTTTATTACATCGCTGGAGCAGATTGACGAACCCACTATTGTGCTATTCATCGGCGACCACTTCCCATCTCTGCGTGGGGAAGATGGTATTTATGCCCAGCTTGGAATTACCAGCGAAAATTGCAGCACACTATATGAACAGAAATATGTGATGTGGAACAACTTCGGACTGGATATGACAGCCACACAGCCAACCGAGGCGGTCTCTGTTTTCTATCTACCGTATATCATCATGCAGGCAATTGGCATGCCAAGAGATTCCTTCATTCAGAGTATGATGGATGAGATGACAGTCACCCCCGTTTATTCCACGAATTACGCACCGGGTCAGACACGGAATGAAAAGCTGGATACCCTGACGTACGACAGAGTACTTGGGGATATGCTCTCACCAGATGCGGTGGTAGAGGAAGAAGCAGGCAGTTCCACAAGTTCTGATGCAGAATAAAGAAAACAAACAGGAGGGCATATTTATGCAGCCCATTACAATTGGCACAAAGGCAACTGTAAGTGTGATCGTAACAGAAGCACAGCTTGCAGTGAACGTTGGCAGCGGTTCGCTGCCGGTTTTTGCAACGCCGATGCTGGCAGCTTTGATGGAAAAGGCAGCCTGCTTGGCAGTCGCAGATTTTTTGGATGCTGGAGAAACAACAGTAGGAACGGCATTGGATCTGGCACATACCGCAGCGACACCGGAGGGCATGACCGTTACGGCGACCGCAGAGGTGACAGCTGTTTCCGGCCGGGAAATCACATTTTCTGTGGTTGCAGCAGATGAAGTTGGTTCCATTGGCAGCGGAACGCATAAGCGGTTTCTGGTGAAGAGTGAACCATTTACCAAGAAGGCAGCTGCACGGAAAGAAGCAATAGAGTAATTTTTTTAAATTAAGATAAGCCATCTGCAAACCCGCAGATGGCTTATTTTTGAATGGAAATTTGATGGATACGTTTTATTCGCCGTTCGGCGGGCATTCCTTGTGGATGCTCCTCGCCAAGCCGAATCAGCTTGACCGCAGTTCACCATTGAGGCAAATCATTCAGCACGGCATTTGAAAATAGATTTCCATATCTCTGCGGAGCAGGTTTTTGTCTGCTAAAAAATAATTTTATTATAGATTAACCACATATTAACTCAAACAAGATGGTTTAAACGAATAAAATATGATATTCTTTTAGTAGCTTCTAATCCAAAACAAAAGTTAGAACCCTCTTTCCAAAAAACTTGAAATCGGATTAGAAGAGAAATGAATAGGAGTGTGACGGATTATGCCTTGTAAAAAGATCCTTTTGAGCACTTTAGCAACGGCGTTGGTTACTGTACCAATTACTGCACAGGCGGCAGCCTCTACAATGGAAACAAACGTCCTGATGATGCTCCCTGCATCTGTACAGACTGCTTTACATTCTGAACAGCCAATTACAGAACTGGCAGAACCAACAGAAGAAGTTGAAAACCACCTTTGGCTGAAATCTGACCTTACAAAAGGAACACAGCAGGGGTATATCATCTCCAAGGGGATTTATACTCTGCCAGGAACTGCAAAGGAAGCGGAACAGGAATTAGCTGTCATAGATTACCAATGGGCAGAACCAGAGACACCAGCGGCGACTTCTGCTTGCACACATCCAAACAAGAAGAAAGTTGGAACACCAGATTTGCATCGTTCCCATGGTGCACAACACCCAGGTCATTGCACAGTGTATCTTTATCAGGACTGGCGTTGTGATGACTGCCATCAAAACGGTACGACCTGTACAACCACGCTAGTTTGGTGTACCAGTGCAAGTATCATTGATGGAATCGAACAGCCAGAAGAAACAAAATCCATTTGATCAAAATATAGTAAGCGATTCTTATTAACATAACAGGAATGCTATTTCATTCTATTGCGAATTTGTCATTCCTTTCAATTGAAAACGGAAAGGGGTTCTCGAAAGCAGCCCGGACAGACTTTTGTCCGGTGCCTGCTTTCGTTTTTTTCAAGTTTCCCCCCTATTTTTTTGCAAATAGAATTGCAAAAGCCGAAAAACTGTGCTATAATAAAGACAAATAACAGAAAAACACATCAAAGATAACTGTTTTCCTGTTAATATCACAAAAAAGAGGTTTTGTATTATGGAAATCAAGAAAAAACTGGCGGCAACCTTAAAAGAAAAGCCACAGGATGAAAGCAAGCTTGGCTTTGGTCATATCTTTACCGACCATATGCTGATAATGCCTTACGATGAGGGACAGGGTTGGCACGATCCAGAAATTGTGCCATATGGCAATATTGAACTGAGTCCGGCTGCCATGTGCCTGCACTATGGTCAGACTGTTTTCGAGGGCTTGAAAGCCTATCGTACTGCCGATGATAAAATTCAATTGTTCCGTCCGGAAGAAAACTTCAAGCGTCTGAATCGTTCCAATGAACGTTTGGTCATTCCAGAGCTGCCGGTAGATCTGGCAATGCAGTGCCTGACGGAACTGCTGGAAGTGGAAAAAGACTGGGTACCACATTTGGACGGCACTTCTCTATATATTCGTCCGTTTATCTTCGCTGTTGATCCATTCCTTGGCGTACGTCCAGGTGCACAATATCTGTTTATGATTATCCTGTCACCGTCCGGTGCTTATTATGCTTCCGGTTTGAATCCGGTTAATATTTACGTAGAGGATAAGTATGTCCGCACGGTTCGGGGCTGCATGGGCTATGCAAAAACTGGCGGTAACTATGCCGCTTCTCTGCACAGTCAAGATGATGCCCACAAGCAAAATTATTCTCAGGTTCTCTGGCTGGACGGCGTAGAGCAGAAGTATATCGAAGAAGTTGGTGCGATGAATATTTTCTTCGTCATTGACGGAGAGGTGGTTACACCATCTTTGGAAACTGGTTCGATTCTGTCCGGTATCACCAGAAAGTCTACCATTGAGCTATGTAAGAGCTGGGGCTTGCCGGTGTCAGAACGCCGGATTACCATTCAGGAAATTGCAGATGCCTATGATACCGGCAAGCTGGATGAAGTATTCGGCACGGGTACCGCAGCGGTCATTTCTCCGGTTGGACACCTCAAGTGGGATGACAAGGTAATGGAAATCAACAACAACCAGATTGGACCAATCTCGCAGAGAATTTATGACACCCTGACGGGCATTCAGTGGGGCAAGCTGCCGGATCCATTCGGCTGGATTGTGCCATTGGATTGATTTTTTGAAATCAATGGAAAAAAGGGGCTTTCTGGATAAGAAGTCCCTGATTTTCTTTTGTGTGTGAACTTTACAGAGAGGATAATAAAGGAGTGTTTTTATGAGAAAAATGTGGATTCCACTTACAGCAGCTGTTTTATTGGCAGTGAGCATACCCACTCCGGTATCTGCTGGCAGCGAACCAGTTGCTGTTGTTTCTGCTGCTTCAGAAACAGCTACCAAAGTGGTCATGGATGAACTTACCTATTATCTGTATGATACTTATGCAGAAGTCGGTGCAACAAACAAATCCATCGAGACGGCTGACATTGCAGCAGAAGTAAACGGCGTTCCTGTTACAGCCGTACGCAAGCAGGGATTTATGATGTGTTCCAGCCTTACACAGGTCACAATACCAGAGGGCATTACAACCCTTGAAACACAGGCATTTGCTGGTTGTCCCTTGACACAGATCACACTGCCGGACAGCCTCACAATCATTAGGGACAATGCATTTTCGATGTGCTCTGCCCTTACAGAACTGCACATTCCGGCAAAAGTGAAAACGATTGGAAGCTGTGCATTCAGCGATTGTTCCGCCTTGCAAAAATTCACCATTGCAGACGAGAATGCCCATTTTTCTGTGAGAGACGATGTACTCTATTCCAAAGATGGAACCACCTTGATTTGGTATCCACCTGCAAAACCGGTTTCCAGTTTCACCATTCCCGATACCGTAGAGACAGTCAGCGGATTTGCTTTTTTGGGTGCAGAAAATCTGAAGGAGATTACAATACCAGACAATATACAAGATTTAGGCATTAATACGTTTGCCCATTGTACTGCCTTGCAGCAGTGTACGATTCCTGAGGGCATTACGACGTTAGGCTCCTGTTTGTTTTTTGGATGCAGCAGCCTGAGCAGCGTGGAGATTCCAGATACAGTGACGACAATACAGAACAGCGTATTTTCTGAGTGCAGTAATTTGACCGCTGTACAATTGCCGGAAAACTTGACACAATTAGGAGATAGTGCTTTTCGAAATTGCATTAGCCTGACGGAAATGACCATTCCAGACGGAGTTACCGTTCTTCCCAATGCGGCGTTGATGGGGTGTACTGCCTTGCAGCAAATTACGCTTCCGGAAACTGTTACAGAATTGGGGAAATCTACCTTTCAAAATTGCACTGCATTGGAAACCTTTACGATTCCAGAACAGGTGACAAAACTGGAAGACAATCTGTTTACGGGCTGTTCCAGTTTAAAAAGCATTGTCGTTCCTGCTTCTGTCACTGAAATCGGCGAAGCCGTCTTTTCGCAATGCAGCAGCTTGGAAGAAATTACGATTTTGAATCCAAAC
>DYCW01000380.1 GCA_019417865.1 Ruminococcus sp.
TTGCCACACATGGCATCAGTTTTTCCTATACCATGGAAGCCCTGCAAGGCAAAATTGCCCCTCGTATTCTGAAGATTGCGACCCCATTTCCATTTCCAGAATCGCTTGCAGTGCAGTTTTTAGCAAACTTGGATGAGGTGCTTTGTCTGGAAGAACTAGATCCGATCATGGAACGAGAGCTCACCTATCTTTGCGGAAAGTATCACCTTTCCACAAAGATTCGTGGAAAACTAACACATGATGTTGCTCCGGCAGGCGAAAACTCCTGTGACAGCGTCGCTGCCAACCTAGCAGCATTTCTGGAATGGGAACAACCGAAGCCATTGCAGATGGAAACGCCACCGGAACTGCCGGTTCGTCCGCCGGTGCTCTGTGCTGGATGTCCCCACAGAGCTTCTTTCTTTGCCGTGAAAGAAGCGATGAAAGGAAAGAAAAGTGTCTTCTGTGGCGATATTGGATGTTACACACTGGGAAATGACATGCCGCTGGATATGGTTGACACCTGTCTTTGTATGGGTGCCGGTGTCAATATGACACAGGGGATTGGAAAAATAGAACCAGATACTACCTGTTTTGCCTTTGTGGGCGACTCTACCTTCTTTGCCTCTGCCATTACCGGTATGGTCAATGCAGTATACAATCAGGCAAATATGACATTGGTCATTCTGGACAACTCCACTACGGCAATGACGGGACACCAACCGCACCCAGGCACAGGAAAAACTATGATGGGACAGGTGGTAGACAAGGTAGATATTGTAGAAACACTGCATGGTATCGGTGTCAAAACGGTAGAAACAGTGAATCCTCTACATCTAAAAGAAGCCATTGCCTGCGTAAAGCGAGTTGTGGTACAAGATGGTGTGAAAGCGATTATTTTCAAATCCCCTTGTGCGGTTTTGATCAAATCTGATAAACCGGCTGAGATCGACGAAAGGAAATGCATCCAGTGTAAAAAATGCATTCGCACACTGGGCTGCCCGGGAATCGTTTTGCAAAATGGCAAAGTGCAGATAGAACAGGCACTCTGCACCGGCTGCGGTGTTTGTGCACAAGTTTGTCCTGTATCTGCGATTGGAGGTGAATGCCATGCATAACAATATCTTACTCTGTGGTGTCGGTGGTCAGGGCATTGTTCTGACTTCCAAGCTGCTGGCATCGGCTGCAATGGCAAAAGGGATTCCTGTCATGAGTGCAGAAACCATTGGTATGGCACAAAAAGGCGGCAGTGTCTTCAGTTTTTTGCGGATGGGCGAAAATCTGTACAGTCCGATGTTTCCCCGTGGCACAGCCGACCTGCTCATTGGTTTTGAACCGGCAGAAACCGTTCGGATGCTGCCGTATTTGAAGCCGGATGGGTGCATTATCGTGAATGCCCATCCCATTCAGCCCGTAACCGCAACGCTGAATGGAAATGCTTACGAGGCAGAGGCAATGATTGCCTATTTACAACGGCAAACCAAGCAGGTAACTGTATTGGACGGCGATGCAGCATGCCGGGCAATCGGTTCTCCAAAGGTACTGAATATGATCATGCTGGGAACCGTTCTGCGAAGCGGGATTTTGCCGCTGACATTGGAAGAGGTGCAGACGGCAATGGAACGGACTGTAAAACCACAATTTCGAGAACTGAACCGAAAGGCACTGGAATACGTGCAACAATAAAGCTGGTAAGAGAGGAAATGCCACTATGAAAATCACAGAAACACAATTAGAACAGGTAAATGACCGGATTCAAGCTCTGATACACTCCAATAGTTTTTACGGAAAAAAGCTGGAAGCTGCTGGCATCACAAGTGTGCAGACACCTGAGGCGTTCGCCAAACTGCCATTTTCAGAAAAAAAAGATTTGCGAGATGCCTATCCCCTTGGACTGATGGCAGTACCAGAGGAAGAAATTGTTCGGATTCACTCTTCTTCGGGCACAACCGGTACACCAGTTATCATTCCCTATACTGCAAAGGACGTTGATGACTGGGCCATTCAATTCAAACGCTGCTATGAAACAGCTGGCATTACGAAAAAAGACCGCATTCAAGTCACACCAGGCTATGGACTATGGACCGCCGGCATTGGTTTTCAAAACGGTGCCGAAAAGTTGGGGGCAATGGTCATTCCCATGGGACCAGGTAACACTGAAAAGCAGCTGCAAATGATGATGGATATGGAAAGTACGGTGCTTTGTTCCACTTCTTCCTATGCACTCCTACTGGCAGAGGAAATTGCCAAGCGTGGCATCAAGGAGAAAATTCACCTGAAAAAAGGCGTCATTGGTTCAGAACGCTGGAGTCAGAAAATGCGGGATCGGATTTCCAGCGAGCTGGGTATTGAACTGTATGATATTTATGGCCTGACAGAAATTTACGGCCCTGGAATTGGCATCAGCTGCAAAGAAAACTGCGGCATGCACTATTGGGATGATTTCATCTATCTGGAAATCATTGATCCCATTACCGGAGAAAACCTGCCGGATGGGGAAATCGGCGAAATTGTCATTACCACATTGGTCAAAGAAGGTGCACCACTCATTCGCTATCGTACACACGATTTGTCCAGAATTATCCCTGGTACCTGTGCGTGCGGCAGCAAGTTCCCGAGAATTGATGTCATCATGGGCAGAACCGATGATATGATGAAAATCAAGGGGGTAAATGTATTTCCCAGTCAGATTGAAGAAGTGCTGGGCACATTCCATGAGATTTCCAGCGAATATCAAATTCGGATTTCTCATCTGGACGGAAAGGATACCATGCGAATTTATGTAGAATCAACAGGTGATGTGGATTTTACAAAACTGAGCCAACGTATTGCAGAAAAAGTCAAGAGCCGGATTGGTTTTACACCCATTGTAAAAGTAGTGGAAATTGGTGTTTTACCTCGCAGTACAAAGAAAACGGCTCGTGTCGTTGATGAACGATTCCACTAAACAATAGAAACCCTGTCATCTCAAAAGTTACTGATATGACAGGGTTTCTTTCTTTTTAACGGGTATTATCGTGGTATCATTTTCTCTTTAGGGATTTCTATCTCTTTCGCTGCTGTTCATTTCGAAAGATCCACATTTCTAACAGCATCCCGCACTTTCAGTATAAAGGCAGGTGAAACAGAAAGTTCATCCATACCCATTCTGAGAAATGTTTCTGTTAAGGTAGTATCTGCCGCAAGTTCCCCGCAAATTCCAATCCATGCACCATTTTGGTGGGCATTTTTTGCACTCCATTCAATCAATCTGAGAATCGCCTCATGATGGGGGTCACAAAATGATTCAATATCTGAATTTTGTCGGTCACAGGCAAGTGTATACTGCGTCAGATCGTTTGTCCCAACACTGAAAAAGTCTACCATTGGTGCCAATTGATCGCTGATAATGGCAGCAGCTGGCGTTTCAATCATAATCCCAAGTTCCACATGCTCTGCATACGGTGTACTATTTTCCCGCAGTTCTTTCTTGACTTCCTCACAGATTGCAAGAATGTCTTTTAGTTCTGATACACTTGTAATCATCGGAAACATAATCCCAAGATTGCCGTAAACAGAAGCTCGAAATAAGGCACGCAGCTGCGTTTTAAAAATTTCCGGACGGGTCAGACAAATCCGAATCGCCCGATAACCTAGAGCTGGATTCTCTTCCTTTTTCAAATGAAAATAATTCACCTGCTTATCTGCACCAATGTCCATTGTACGGATAATGACCTTCTTGCCTGCCATGCTCTCCAGCACTTTTTTGTATACAGTAAATTGCTGCTCCTCTGTTGGATAATCGGTATTTTCCAAGTATAGAAATTCACTCCGAAACAATCCGATTCCGCCTGCATCGTGCAAGAGCACTGCACCGATGTGATCCACACCGCCAATATTGGCATAGATATTGATTTTTGTGCCGTCTTTTGTGATATTTTCTTTGCCTTTTAGCTCCTGAAGCAACCTTTTTTTCTCTTCGTCTTCTCGCTGCTTTGCAAGCAGCCGACGCTTTGTCTCTGCATCTGGATTGACAAAAACTTCTCCTGTAAAACCGTCTACAATGGCTTCCGCTCCGTCTTTGACTTCTGCAAGAAAGGCTTCTCCCACTCCAATGACTGCGGGAATATTCATATTTCTTGCCAAAATGGCAGTATGAGAATTAGAAGAACCATGTGCGGTCACAAATGCAAACACCTTGTCTTTTTCCAGTGAAACTGTTTCACTGGGTGCAAGGTCATCTGCACAGACAATCATATGATCTTCTGCACTGTTCTGCACTGCAACATTACCAGTCAAATTGGCAATGATTCGATTGGAAATATCCTTGACATCTGCCGCTCTTGCCTGCATATAGGTGTCCTCCATTGAGGAGAACATTTCTGCAAAATTATCTGCTGTAATGGCAACGGCATACTCTGCATTGACTTTCTGCGTATCAATGATATTCTGAATACTTTCATTGTAATCTTCATCTTCCAGCATCATCATATGAATTTCAAAAATTTGTGCATTGGTCTCGCCAATCTCTTTCAATGCCTTTTCATAAATTACCTGAAGCTGTTCCGTGGCGGCTGCTTTTGCAGTTTCCACTCTGGCTTTTTCTGCCTCTGTATCTATAATTCGCACTTGTCTAATCACAGTCTCTTGTTTCCGAAACAGCGAAATTTTTCCAAATGCAATGGCACTGTATACACCTTTTCCCGTATAGATTTTCATTCTACTGCCTCCTTTCCCCGTTCTGCACAGTACAAAATTTTTGTTTGTAGTTTTCTATTGCTTTTTCAATAATCCCAACCGCTTCGATCGGACCGCCAATTTCCTTTACCTCTGTTCTCTTACGCTCCAATTGTTTGTACACGGAAAAGAAATGTTTCAATTCATCAAAAATGTGCCTGGGAAGTTCTTTTACATC
>DYCW01000381.1 GCA_019417865.1 Ruminococcus sp.
GTCAGAGGTGATCTTGCCATCCTGAACCCACGGAGTGGTTCTGTTACCAGCAGAATATGCTCTCCATACGCCTGCCAGACAATCTGCCATTGCAGTTTTACCGCCGGATTTCTCATATACAGTTGCAGCTGTTTTCCAGAAATCATCCCAGCTGCCGATCTGTGCCTGCATCTCATCTGGAGATGTTACGCCCAGATATTCTTCTGCCAGGTCAGCTCTGTAAGCAAAGCCGCCTGCTGCTGCCTGCCAAGTTGCACCCTTGAATACACCATTGCTGTCAGTACCGATAGCTAGAGTGTAGCTGTAAGCATCTGTATACATATCCTTTGTGATACCGATGGATTCCAGCGGTGCAGAATACTCATCATTGTTTTCATAGCTCATAGCCCAGTCTGCATCACAGAAATACAGATCCACGTCAGAGCCAGAAGAGAAGTATGTAGTATACTGTTCAGATGCTTCTGGACCCTTAGAACCAACGTTCACATACTTGATCTTGCCAGCCATATCTGGATATGCAGCTTCTACAATCGGAATCATGAACTTCAAGTCGTCATCTGTCCAACAGAGAACGCTCAAAACATCACCGGTATCCGGCATAGATACTGCACCCAGTTCTGTTGCACCAGTTGCATTGCTTTCAGAAGATTCTTCACTGGACTCTTCAGCAGCAGAAGTTTCTTCGCTGGACTCTTCAGCAGAAGATTCTTCGCTGGACTCTTCAGCAGCAGTGGTAGCAGCTGTTGAGCTAGAAGAATCATCGTCCTCGCCACAGCCTACGAATGCAGTAGCAGTCATAGCCAGAGCAGCCAGCAATGCCAAAGTTCTTGTTAATTTGTTCATTGGAAATTTCCTCCTTAAATATATTATCCTGTTCCAAATGGAGCAGAATAAGCAGCAGGGTCATTTACCGCCTGTCCCCCATGGCCAGACGTGCATAAAAGCCCCTTTTGATAGATTTAATATACAACAATTTTCAAGGAATGTCAATGGTAAAAACGATTCTTTCATTTTTTTTGGGGATTTCAAACAAATTAAAACCTATTTTTTTGTATAGATTGCATAAAAAAACGATTATTTTTCGTGAAAAGTTACAAAACGGTTAAAAGTCAATTGTGCAACCTTCAGAAAAAAGTTTCCTTCTTTTACATTGCATTTACATATAGGTAATTTCGAATAGAAAGGAACAATTCATCCGTCATGCCATTTGCATAAAGCAGCTCATAAACATTTTGAAAATATTGGATTACCGTCCGTAATTGCACGATATTCTCTGCAATTGTCGGTGTTACGCCAGGCAATTGCTGAAAATCCGCAGCAGTTGCCGTGTTAATATCCAGCATCGGAATGGATTCTGTTGGCAATTCTGCATCGGATTCCAATACATCAACCGTTTCTGATGCAGATGATATGGTTTCTCTCCCGCCCTTTATAAATAGGTATGGGGAGATTTGTTCATAAATTCCCGTTCCAATGCCGTTCACCTGCATCAATTCCTCCAAATCAGAAAATCCGCCGACCATCTCCCGATAGGATACAATCCGTTGTGCCAAAATCGAACCAATACCGGGCAATGTTTCCAATTCCTCTATACCGACAACATTCAAATCCAATGGATAGGAGACGACAAGAGCAGGCACTTTCTGTTCTGGCACAGTATTCTGTATTTGCTGCACTTTGGTTTGTTCAGGTAATCTGGTGGTAGTCTGTCTTTTGGTGACGGTTTCCGTTTCCGTTCGTAAGGCAGTTTCCACTGCCTGCATTGTTTCTTTTGCAGTTTGCATAGATTCTGTTTGTTGTAATTCCACCACCGGCATCGTGATCCAGCTGCGGGATTCTTCTGCTGCTTCTTCAACAAATGGCTGCCAGTCCTGCCCTAAAAAGAAAGCCGAAACACCTATCATGATTATACTGAGCAACAATAAAAATTGTTTTCGTTTCATCTGATCCAAATACAAAAAGGGAAGACAGTAATATGACTGTCCTTCCCCTTTTTCACTTCATTTTGTGGTTAGATTCTTGCAACGCCAGTGTCTCTTGCAGCCTGTGCCACCGCAGCGGCAACGGCATCTGCAACGCCCTCTTCCAATGCACTTGGAATGATATATTCCGGAGACAACTTATCATCTGTTACAAAGGAAGCGATTGCCTTTGCAGCAGCAATTTTCATGGTATCGTTGATTTCCTTTGCATGCACATCCAGTGCACCACGGAAAATGCCCGGAAATGCCAGAACGTTGTTAATCTGGTTCGGGAAGTCACTTCTGCCCGTACCAACGCAGTATGCACCTGCTGCCAGTGCTTCTTCCGGCATAATTTCCGGTGTCGGATTTGCCATCGGGAACAGAACGGGATGTTCTGCCATACTCTTCACCATTTCTGCTGTCACACAATTCGGTGCAGAAACACCAATAAAGACATCTGCACCAACCAGCACATCTGCCAGAGAACCAGCCTTATGCCCGCTGTTTGTAATCTTTGCCATCTGCTCTTTTTCCTTGTTCAGACCTTCTCTCCCCTCATAGATTGCACCCTTGCGGTCGCAGAGAATCACATGATGCGGATCCAGTCCCATCGCAATCAATAAACGGATAATGGCAATCCCAGCTGCACCAGCACCGCTGGTCACAACCTTCACTTCTTTAAAGTTCTTGCCCGTCAACTTAAGGGCATTCAGCATAGCTGCCAGTGTAACAACGGCTGTACCATGCTGATCATCATGAAAAATCGGAATATCGCAACATGCTTTCAGTTTTTCCTCAATCTCAAAGCAGCGAGGGGCGGAAATATCCTCCAGATTGATGCCGCCAAAGCTGCCAGCCAGTAAACGAACTGTGTTTACAATATCATCTACATCCTTTGAGCGAATACAAAGCGGAATAGCATCTACCTTGCCAAACTGCTTAAACAGGGCACACTTTCCCTCCATAACTGGCATACCAGCTTCCGGACCAATATCCCCCAAACCCAGCACAGCGGTACCGTCTGTGACGACTGCAACCAGATTACCTCTTCTGGTCAACTTGTAGCTCAGATCTGTGTTCTTCTGAATTTCCAGGCATGGCTGTGCGACACCTGGTGTATAAGCCAGAGAGAGATCATCTGATGTTTTCAGTGGTGCACGCAATGCAATTTCAAATTTGCCTTGCCATTCATAGTGCAGCTTTAAAGATTCTTTTGCATAATCCATTTTTTAAAATTCCCTTCTTTTTACAATTTACGATTCATTCTGACAGCATTTCTTCTATTTTGCAAATTCATTTTGCAAAATAAGGGCAGCAGCAAAATTGCCGCTGCCCGTATTATGGTCTCACCTTGATTTGATTTTTATTCTGCTTTCATTGCATCAATGACTTCCCGAAGGGCTGCACCGCTCTTCCGAACAGCCTCTTCCTCTTCTGGCAGCAACGGCGGTGTAATTTCCCGCTCAATACCGTTTGCACCAACAACACATGGCAAACTCAGACAAACGTCCTTTACGCCGTACCGACTGCCGTCCTGCAAGGTAGAAACCGTCAGAATCATCTTGGTATCCCTCAGAATTGCTTCTGCAATCTGGCTGACAGAGAGTGCAATTGCATAATAGGTTGCACCCTTACACTTAATGACTTCTGCACCGCCTGCACGCACTTCCTGTTCGATTTCGTTCTTGTCGCCCAGATTGTCAATATGTTCGCAGTAATCATCAAACTTCATACCGTCAATGGAAGACAGAGACCACGGAATCATAGAAGAATCCCCGTGTTCACCAAATACATACGCATGAATATTCTTGATATTCAGATTTGCATGATCTGCCAGGCAGGTCCGCAGACGAGAAGAGTCCAAAACAGTACCAGAACCAAAGATATGCTTCGGATTCAGGCCGGAAACCTGAATTGCCTCATAAGTCAATACATCCACCGGATTGCTTACAATAATATAGCAAGCGTTTGGTGCATATTTTACAATTTCCGGCATAACGGATGCCATAATCTTTGCATTGGTCTTACACAGATCAATTCTGGTCTGACCCGGCTTTCTTGCAATGCCAACTGTAATAATAACCAAATCAGAATTCACAGCATCTGCATAATCGCCGTCTTTTACATCGACAGCCGGACAGAATGCAGTTCCCTGCATAATATCCATAGCTTCTCCTCTTGCCTTTGGCTTATTGATATCCACCAGAAGCAGTTCAGAACAAAGTCCTTTGATTGCCAAGGTAAATGCAATAGATGCTCCAACATTACCAGCACCGATGACTGTTACTTTTTTTCCCTTTTTCACCAAATCCACTTTACATATCCTCCTAACACAGAATCATCATACTTTTATCTCAAAACAGAATTTCTACACAGCAGCTCCAAAAAATTGCCCACTATGTATTGTCTTTTATTATAACATACCTGTATCCATTTTGCAAGATGGGAAGTGATTTCTTTACATTTTTGTGATATTTCACAGAAACCCGCCGTATTTTCAAAGAAAAAGAAAGCAAAAAAGCCAACATTCAAAAAAGCAGTTAGGATTCCCTTTGTTTGCAAAAGAGCGAAAAAAGGGACTTATCAAGCTGACAAGTCCCCTTTTGATTCGATTCATGTAATTATTCAGTTTCAGGCAACTTATCAATAACAAAGATTACATATTTAACCAACGAATTGGCATCGTCTTCATTCACATTTATGGTTCCATCAGCAGTATTGCAGTTTGCATTCGTAAATGCCTGCCCTTCCAAAGTAATCTGCTTAGCCAGATGTTTATTCAGACAAATGGCATCCAGCAGATTTACCATACCATCCAAATTAACATCCCCAACATTATTCATGTCGGTATTGGCAGTGGTCGTATCCGTTAAATCTGTCTCTCCCGTGCTGACTGTAGTTTCTGTTGAAGTTGTATCCTCAGTTGTTATGCTCGTTGTAGTAGTGGTAGTTGTGGGGGCATCAGGATCAAAGAAAGATACACCAGCATTTGCTGCATAATTTGCTGCTGCTGTGCCAGTCGTACCAGTCAATTGGAACCCTTCCTTGACACTTGCATTCATATTTTCATCTGTCAAAAAACCAAATGCCTGATCGCCAATACTCGTTACACTCCCCGGCACTGTAACACCATTCAAGCTGCCACAATTCAAAAATGCTTGTTTCCCAACTGTTGTCAAACCATCCGGTAAGGTAACACTGCTCAAAGCATCACACTTTTCAAATGCAGAAATACCAATATTAGTCAAACCTTCTGGCAACGTAACGCTTTCCAGACTGCTGCATTCTGCAAATGCAAAGTTATCAATGTTGGTGATATTTTCACCCAATGTCAAATCCACCAGAGAAGAACAACCACGGAACAACCATTTTCCGATACTGGTCAAACCGCTCCCCAATGTCACAGAGCTCAAATTTGTACAGTTAGAGAAAGCACTAATTCCAACCTTAGTGGTGGAATCTGGAATGACAATGTCCGTCAACGCTGTATTATAGAATACATAGTCCTCAATCGTTGTGACACCCTCTGGAATTGTAATCTCTGCCAAACTGGTACAGTTCTGGAACATCTGTGCCTCCAATTTTGACAGACTTGCCGGAATATTGATACTAGTCAATGCGGTACAATTATAAAATGTCTGTTTCCGTAAATCCGTCAATGTTTCCGGCAAAACCACGCTTACCAAATTCCGACAGAATGCAAATGCACCCGAATTGATTTCCGTAATGGAATCTGGAATAACGATACTTTCCAGTCCAGAATAAGAGAACAGATCCTTTCGGATGACTGTCAATGTAGTCGGCAGTGTTATATTTGTCAGATTGTTACAGTAAGAGAAATTTGCTGCACCAATTTCTATAATTCCCTCTGGAAGAGTAATATTGGAAATGCCGGTATAAGCAAATGCAGATGGTCCAATCGTCCGCATAGTATTTGGCAAAATAACATTATCCAACATTGCACAATTATAAAATGCACTATCCAGAATTTTTGTTGGTCCTTCTGCAAAAGTAACCGTTTTCAAACGGAAACAATCCATAAACATGGAATTTCCAACCGTCAACAAGGTACTAGGAATATTAGCAGAAATCAAATTTGAACAGCCAGCAAAGGCCTCCGTTCCGACCTGCACCAAACCTTCCGGCAAGTTCAGTTCTGTCAAACCGGCAGCACAAAATGCTTCATTGCCAATTCGGGTTAAACCAGCAGAAAGCTTTACGCTCTTTAGATTGGAGCAAGCACAAAATGCATCTGCTCCAATTGTGGTAATCGTATCCGGCATGGTAACAGACTCCAAGTCAGTGTTTCCGTAGAAAACAGAGGCAGCAATCTCTACTACTGGTGCATTTTTCAAGGTATCCGGAATCACCAAATCGGTCGCTGTTCCATGATAACCGGTGATGGTTGCAACCTTCTGCTCTACCCCGTCAATGGTGACTGTTTTTCTGGTAAAGTCATAAATATCCTCCGGTGCAGGATCAGTAGCCGCATCGGTATCCGTTCCATCTGTAGTTTCTCCTTCCGACAGAATCGGCATATCTGTTTCCGGAATTTCCACCACATTGGTCCCCTGCGTAATTGCTTCTGTTGTAGTTGTAACTTCTACAGCGGTATCCTCTGCAAAAACGGAAGCCGCAGATAGAGAAAGAGAAAACAAAGTGGACATTGCCAGCAGGCCGGCAATGGTACGTTTCCAGTTATTGTTCTTCATATAAAGCTCCTTTCAAAATCCGTTCCCATAAAACAAACTCAATATATAGGGAAACACGCCCCATCGTCATTCTTATTATAAAAGATAAAAAAAAGGATGTCAAGTCCTTGCATGTAAATTTTGTTGTTTTTTTTACATGACAGTTGGTTTGTTTTATAGAAAATAGCAGATTATTCACAAAGAGCAACAGCAGGCTGAACAAAAGCATTTCCATTTTCCTGTTTTTCTTATGAAAAATGATACGGTATCAAAAAATCTTATCTATTTCCCATATGTTCTGAAAAGACGATTGCAAAATACAACAAAATATGATATACTGCTACATGCAATCACAATCAGAAAGGACATCGTTTTATCATGACAACACAGACCAAACAATCTTTTTGGAAAGGCGTTCGGCAGGGGCTTCCCACTGCACTCGGCTATTTGTCTGTTTCGTTCAGCATTGGCATTTTAGCGGTGAAATCAGGGCTTTCCGTTTCTGCGGCAGTTGCCATTTCCATGACCAATCTGACCTCTGCCGGACAAGCAGCGGGAATTGGTGTCATTGCAGCCGGCGGATCTTATTTGGAACTGGCTCTGACCCAACTCTGCATCAACTTACGTTATACGCTAATGGGGCTTTCGCTTTCTCAAAAACTGGACAGCAGTTTTCAGCATATGATACACCGATTTTTGACCGCATTCGGTATTACAGATGAAATCTTTGCGGTTGCCATCTCACAAGACGGACAGATTTCTGCACCCTATTTATATGGCTTAATCTCGCTGCCGTTTGTCGGCTGGAGTGTTGGTACGCTGCTTGGTGCAGCTGCCGGAGAAATTCTGCCAAAACTCCTTACCGATGCATTGGGCATTGCTCTATATGGCATGTTTTTTGCCATTTTTATTCCGCCCATGCGAAAACACAAGAGTATCGTATTTGCCGTGCTGGTGGCTGCCGGTTGCAGTATGCTCTGCAAATACGCTCTGCCGTTTCTCTCCAGCGGTTTTGCAATTATTCTATGCGGTGTTCTGACTGCCGCCTTATGTGCGTGGCTTTTCCCGAGAAAATCCACAGAACAGGAGGGATAGACGTGAGAATTGCAGGTTCTATTTTGGTCATGGCAGTGGTAACCTACCTCATTCGGATGCTGCCGATGACAATTTTCCGGAAAAAGATCCAGTCGCAGTTTTTACAGGATTTCCTGTATTATATTCCCTATGCTGTACTCAGTGCGATGACGATTCCGGCAGTTTTTTATGCAACCACAGATGTTTTTTCTGCTGTTCTGGCAACTATAGTAGCCATTTTGCTGGCTTGGAGAGGGCTGCCTTTGATTGTGGTGGCACTGGCAGCCTCAGGAACGGCATTTCTGACGGCATTGGCAGAGAAGCTCTTTTTTTAACGTGCGTTCAACGAAAATGCATTCTATTACTACCGAACACCGTCATCTATTTCTGCTTACAAATCGCCATATATCAACAAAAGCGACCAGAATTGTCTCCGGTCGCTTTGTTTTTACGGTTTCATCGGTTGATTCCTGCTTATTTTGAAAAGAAAATTTCCTGCAAAATTGGTACTTTATTTTTTATTTACTTTATTTTTTACGGATTCCCGCATTTCTTTGCGAGTTCCCGCAAATCCAGCACGGGAGAACCCATTGCGATTTCCTCCGCCTCTCCGCTTCCGGTTGGATCTGCCATCAGATACATCTTATCCAAATCTTCTGTATTTACCACAAAAGCAAGCACAACATCTGCACTTTCTCCTGCTTTCAGCAGCAAATTATTTTTGAAGTGTTCGCCTTCCGTTTCAAATAAAAAGCTGCCTCCGTCATAACCCAGCTCACAGCTGTCATCATAAAACTGTTCCTCTGTATCCTGCGTGTATCGCAGCAGCGTTCCGTCTTCTTCCATCAGGAACAGATACGGACAAATACAATCCTCTACATATTGTGCACCCGTATTGGTATAGGTCAAGTGCATTACAACTACTTTCTGTTCCATGGTTTCCTGCCGTACTTCTTCATCTAGTGTATTCACACCATCCCCTGCACGATACCAGGTGCGTACATTATCGACAATCGTACCGTCTTCTTTCAAGTATTGGCTGTAATCAAAATCGGTTGCATTTCCAATGCAGTCTACTTGCGGCAATCCATCGAAGTTATCCTGTAATTCTACACTATTCACCGTCACTTGTACCGTATCTTCATAGATATTACCCGGAATCGTGTCGCCAATCTGATAAAGCTGCATTACACTCATGTCACTAACGGTTTGCATGTACGAAATTCCTTCACTTGGGTCACCTTCTGCCTCTCCTTCCGAAATTTCTTCGTTCAGTTCTTCTTCCGCTATCCATTCCGCAGCGGTTTCCGTATCAGAAGGCGTTAGGCTCAGATTTTCCACAACTTTTTCCATCTCATCATCCGTCATGCCTGTCGTTGCAAAAAGCTGTACCGCATAGTTGGTATCCGTAAACGCCACCCATACGACCTTGTCAAATATCACGGTACCACTTTCTTTTTGTGTCTCTGTGACATTCCGCTGAAGGAAAAAGACCTGATTGCCATTGATGGTCTCTGTCCGCTGGGAAACAATTCCACCTTCTTCCGCTTTTAAGCAATTTTCTCCCTCTTTGACCTTCCAAAAAGTAACGGTCACACAACGATGTTGGTTCTGTGCATCATGATATTTGATCCCATTCTCATCACTTGTGATACCATCCGGCATCCAGCCAACCTGCAATGCCATAGTCTGATGGGAAGCACTGGAATCGGAAGCCGGTTCCCCCACATCAATCAGTACATTTTGTTGATAATTGCCGATTGGTTCCACAGAAGCATTGTAAATGCGGCTGACGGCATAGGCAGAGGAGGGAACCACGACAACTGCTGCCAAAACAGCTGCGGCAATCATCATGGGTTTTCTCATGTGAATTCTCTTTTTGGGCATCATAGATTCCTCCAGTTTTTGTTTTTTTTCTTGATAACGAGCAGAAAAAACATGTGGTTCTGCATCGGGTGAGAAGGCATCCGTTACAATCTGTTCCCAATTTCTTGGTTCATTCGAGGATAAAAAGTTTTTTTGCATGTTGCTTTCCTCCTTCTTGTTTCCATGCTGCTTTTTTGGCACGTTCAAAACGTTTCCGAACTGTACCCTCTTTCATAGAGAGTCGTTGGGCAATTTCTCGAAAAGACAACTCCGATTCACAACGCAGCAGTAAAATTTCACGATCTGTTTCTGATAATCCCTGTAAAAGCTGTTCTGTGATTTCTTTTTGTTCGGTGCTGTGCAGAAACTGCTCCACTTCATTGGTTTCATTTAGAATCTGCAAGATGGAATCCTCCATACCAACCAGCCGCTGTGCCTCCTTTGCATTTTTGCGGTACTGATTGATGGCAGTGTTGCGAATAATTTGAATCATAAATTGTCGCGTCTGCGGACTGTCTACCTCTGCAATGCGATTTAAGTTTTTGATTACTTTTAGAAATGCATCAGATACCGCATCCTCTGATTGTTCCACATGATGTAAAATCGCATAGGCAATGCGGTACATCGGTTGTTCATACAGTTGATAAAGTCGTTGCAGTTTTTCTTGCCTTTCCTGTAAACTCGCCATGTTCTCACCTCTTTTTCCCGTTTTAGGACGTCCTATCTATTATAACAAATCGGCAAAGAGATTTGTGACACGAACATAAAAAATGATTCTTACAACCACATTACACACATTTCTATTTTTATCAATGTATCAAATAAAATGGAGAGATTGCAGCACATAACAACAACCTCTCCATTTTATTGATCCGACATTCTGCAAAAGTAAAAGGTTTCCAAACATATACCAAAATCATCTAAATTTGAAAAATTGGCCATAGACCAACTTTATTTGGTGTATGAACCGGAAGCTGATACAAGTCATATCCAGGAAATTCATTGCCTTCTACTAAACAGGGTCCACTGGGTGTAAAGCAAACATCCCATCCAATATAACCCATTTGTGGAATTTCCATAGCTGCACGTAAACAGAGTTTTTGAGCAGCCTCCCAATCTGGGAAATGAAAGCCTTTGATTGGCGTTCCAGTTTGTGGATGAACAAGAAATACATTTTTCGACTTGTCCATAGCAGGATACTTTATAATACCCGTTTCAACATCTACCGGTGTTACCATTCCATTGTGATTAAAATTATCCACAAAACCGTTGTGTCCAATTCGGAAATAGGAACAAATCACATGGGGTATCTTATTTTTTACAATCGTAACGATTCGAACTGTATTGATAGAATCGGGATAAATCTGACTGACGGCTGGATGCTGCCGCAACGGCTCCTCCAAAATATACTGCAACCCTGTTTGCTGCAAATGTGCATAAAGCTGTTCACAATCAGATTCTGTCTGTACCGTTACCTTTTCAATCCCTTTTCCACAACAAGTATCAATTGGCTTGCAAAAGAATGTTTTTTGTTTCTGCATAAATTGTAAGCACTCTGTATAGGTTGCGGCTTGTAAATCTATCCAATCTCGTTTTAAATAAGCAGTAAACACATTATTAAACTCATTTTTGTTTTGAAAAAAATGCAAATAGTGAACATCGCAATATTTTTTTACAAGCTCACTGTTTCTTCCACGTGTAATATAAGTTTTTCGCAAATGATGCGGAACATCATACAGCTCAAACAGATCATAGTCCCTATAACCGGCACCATATCGCACTGCACACCATAGCATATCCGTTAATATAATACATTTTGGTTTTTTCGTTTCAAGATGAATTTTTGCAATTCTTTCTTTCATAACCTGAATATTAACGCTGCGGACTTGTTGTAATAAATACTTTACAACAAACATTTCCAATTCCTCCTATCAGAACCATAATTTTAAATTTCTTCCAATTTTATTATACCTGATTTGCATAAAATTGTCAAGCAGAATTTGTCAAATATCGACACGAATAAAAGCACATAGACAAATTTATAGAAAGGCAATGTAGCTAATAAAAAGAAACACACCACAGCACAAGAAACTATGCCGTCAAAAAGCTGCATCTTACACCAGAAGAAATAGATACCATAAAAAGGAAAGCATCATACAGAAATCGAAGGAACAAGCGGTGGAACAAGATTTTAACGCAAAAGTTGTTCCAGAGCTTGTTCCATAGGAGAAGATGGATTGGCTTATTACCAAGCGAAACGAGATTGACCGTGTGATACCGTCTGCACCAAAATGTAGTATCCTAAAATTACACTCGCTGACGTCGAATCGGCAGACAAATAAAAAAATACCCTTACCAAATTTTATCTGGTAAGGGTATTTTTTCACCAAACAGC
>DYCW01000382.1:0-9633 GCA_019417865.1 Ruminococcus sp.
CAGTGGCTGTGTACATATCATTGTCAATATTCTTTAGAACCGGACACATAGTGCAGTTCTGATACTGCCTATCATAGTCATCCAGCGGCAGAATTTCCTTTGTCGGCAGGCAGCGTTCGTTCAGTACCCATTTTTCTGTAATCGGAACGGTAATCCGGCTGTTTTCCTCCGCGGCTCCTACCACAAACGGACTGTTAATTGTGGTATGGGTGGCAAGCGATATCGGCATCTGCTTGTCAGAGAGATTGGTAAAGGTCACGCTGTAAAACAGCCCTTCTTCCGTCAGGCGGAAGGTAAAGTCTGCCCGAAACGGAATCGGCAGGCTTGCAAAAAACGGGTCATTTTCATCATAGGTATAGCTGGTCTTTGCCCATGCAGCCGTTTCATCGGCACAGAGTTCCATCACACGGTGTGTCCGCTTGTGCAGAAAACCGTGAATGTGGTTGTGATACGGAGCGGCTTCATTCACTGGCAACTGATACATAGCATCCGAGGTTTTCAGCACACCATCTGCAAAGCGGTTTGGCAGGTAGAGCGTCGGCAGTCCCCAGACTTCCGCAGATTGGCGGATGGCTTCTGGTGTGTTGTCCTCCCGAAAACGGAAAAATTCGATCCCTTTTTCTGTATGCTGTAGGCGGATGACATTGGAACCGATTTCGTGGGCAATCCATGCGGTATAGCCGCCGCTGGAGAGTTGCAGACATGGCATGCCTTTCCAGTTGATCATCTGAACGGTTGGTTTCATGGTAAAAATCGTCCTTTCTGCTTTTGAATTTGGTGATTTTGTGCAGAGCACCTGCCTTTATTGTAGCATAAAACAAACGATTTGTCCATCTGATTTTGTAGTTTTTTGAAAAATGCCAATGATAACATTTCTGAAATGTATATTTATATTTTAATCCCCTTCCGCATTCCCCTTCAAAGCGGCATTTACCTCATCCATATTGATTTTGATTTCTTTCGTAGGGAGGATAGTTCCATTCTCATCAGTATTATTTTTATGGAAAAAGGTTGCTGTGACATAGCCAGTATCAACAGGAACCATACATCCGATGCTATAGCCGTCCCCATAATCCGGAAGTGCAGTCATTCCCACCTGTTCTATCGGCTGGCCGTTTTCATCATTTAGCCACGAGGAAACATTCGGGTCGGATGAGTGAAATCCTACGATCATCATAGCTGGAGAGATCTCATAGAATCGAATCGAATCACCATCTTCCGTAATGGTGTATGCTTCCTGCTCCCGCAGGGAGGTCTCCGGCGAGACATCCACAGAAAATTTAAGATTTCCCAATTCCACATAATTGCTGTCCATATAGTGTTCCTGTGCAGTAATACGACCAGCACTGACGTTTATGGTTGTCGGTTCTGTTATCTCCGCATCCTGTAATAAGAGTAAAGTAATATCCCCACTGAACTGATTCTCTGTTCCTTCATCCAGTACAAGGCTGCCATCCAGTGAAGCAAATCCCTCTGGGTTCGGCAAGCAGCCGTACAATGTGTCATTTATGCGGATGGTAAGCATATCCAAATCGATCAGCTGCTTATGGGTGGGATTGCCGTCTTTCATGCTGCCGGAAATCCCAATCATCAGCGTCATGCCGTCACAATACACACTATCCACTTGCAGTGTGAATCCCTCCGCTTCTGCGGTAATGGTATCCGTTTCTGGTTTGGCAGCATCTGCGATTTTTTCATAGTCATACTGTACGGCGAATTTATCAATGGGAAGTTCCTCTTCCACATCAGGAAGGGAAAAGGTCATATCCTTCTTATGGACCAGCTTGTCGAATACGCCCAGATGGTCAGCCGCCACAGCTACCGTGCCACAGCATACCACCATTGCCGCAGCGATGATCACTGCCAGCGTCCGCCGTTTCAGTTTTCTTTTCTTGTTTGCATTGCCTGTACTGGTTTCCTTTTTGAATTTTGCCATAATTGTAGTTACCTCCTCATCCGTAAGCGGCTCTGCCGCAAAGCGGTCTGCATCCTGTACCGTCTGATTCAAAAGTCTGTAGATACGCTCCTTCATGCTCATTCCTCCTTCCGAAAGAAGCCGGGGTTGTTTGCAATGATTTTCTTTTTTCCCCTGGAAATGCGGTTGTACAATACGCTTTTCTTCTTGCCGAGTACCGCTGCGGTTTCGCTGACAGACGCACCGTCCCAGAAAATACGGATAAAAATCGATTTCTCCTCTTCATTCAAACAGGAGATGAGTTCCATAAAAAATTCATTGAACAATGCATTCTCCGTCATCTGCATCGTATCTTCCATCTGCATTTGGTCAATATCTACCGCAGGTTCCAGCTTCGTCAGTTTTCTGAGCCTGTCCAGTGCAGTATACTTTGCAATTGCCGCAGCCCAGTTTGCAAATGTGCTCTTGGTTTCGTCATAGCATGCAATGTGCTCCCATATTTTCAAGATACTTTCATATAGGCATTCCTCAGCATCTTCCGGGTACGAGTACAATATACGGTGAATCACCGTTTTCATTCGTCCGCCGTAGTGCCTGACGACGAATTCCAGTGCAGGTTCTTCCTTTCGTCTCAAATGCTTGATAAAATTTTTTTCTGTAATTTTCAATTTGCTCCCTCCTCACTGCAGTGATTTCAGAAACCTCCTTTCACTGATTACTACGAAATAAAAACAAGAAATCTATCCATCCCATGAAAAAAATTTTGGATGAGACCATAAAATGCTAGGCTCCGCACGGAATGTGTATGCTGTCTCCATTTTACCATGTATTCGATCGAAATGCACGCTGTCCCTGCTCAGGATAAGAAGTGCTGACAAAATTGCTGGATTTATTGCATATTTCCTATACATTTTCTTATTTGTTGATGATTTTTTATTGAAATTTACAGAAGCGACATAAAAAAGTGCCAAAAAAATAAAGCATTTTTTTAGGAAAAACAGTATGATAATGATGGGATAATCGGTATTCTTTGCCGGTTAAAAAGTGCTAAAACACAAGGCTTTCAAAAATTTCGAAAAAGGAGTTATTTGTATGAAGTTTTCATTCCGAACCATGTTGTCTGCTGTCACGGCAGCCGTGCTCTCTTTCAGTGCACTGCCGTTATCTGGCATCAGCAGTCCAACCATCACCGCAGAGGCTGCCTCTGCACCTGTTGTGGAAAAACTGGATCGTGGTATCACCGCAATCAAATCCGGAGACGGTATGCTGGTTAGCTGGCGGTTTCTTGCCGATGATCCGACCGGTACCGTCTTCCAGCTCTACCGCAACAATACCCTCATCTATACCAGTCAGGGCGAAGAGGCCACCTGTTTTTATGATGAGAGCGGCTCTGCGTCTTCCAGCTATCGGGTGGATGCAGTCGTAAACGGTGCGGTGCAGTCTACCAGCACCTGCAATTTCATTTCCGGTACAGACTACTTTGAGATTCCGATGGATACACCAACCGCTTCTGACTGTACCTACAGCCCGAACGATTGCAGCGTGGGCGATGTGGACGGCGACGGCGTCTATGAATTATTTGTCAAGTGGGATCCCTCCAACTCCAAGGACAATTCTCAGAAGGGCAAAACCGGCAATGTCTATATTGACTGTTACAAATTAACCGGAGAAAAGCTCTGGCGGATTGACCTGGGAAAAAATATTCGTGCCGGAGCCCACTACACACAATTTTTTGTTGCAGATTTTGACTGTGACGGCTATGCAGAAATGACTTGCAAAACGGCAGACGGTACAGTGGACGGACAAGGAACGGTGATTGGAGACGCTTCTAAAGATTACCGCAATTCCAGCGGATTCATTATTACCGGTCCTGAATATTATACGCTTTTCGATGGACGAACCGGTGCGGCATTGGATACCATAAATTATGAGCCTGGAAGAGGCGACACGACGAAATGGGGCAAAACCAGTGACAAGACAAACCGTGTGGATCGATTCTGGGGAACGGTTGCCTATCTTGACGGCGTGCATCCAAGCGTGGTAACCGGACGTGGATATTACGGTCGTATGACGGCGACTGCTTATCAGGTAGAAAACAAGAAGCTTGTAAAAATGTGGATGTTTGATACTGGAACAAGCAGTTCTACATTGGGCTACGGAGACGGAAATCATAATAGTATGCCTGCTGATGTGGATGGAGATGGTAAGCAGGAAATTATTACAGGTTCCTCTTGTATTGATGATGATGGAACCCTGCTTTGGGGGCTGAACAAGGGACATGGAGATGCCATGCATGTAGGAGATTTGGATCCCTCCAACCCCGGACTCGAAGCATGGATCTGTCATGAAGATAAACCCTATGGTGTTTCCTTAGTGGATTGTGATACAGGAAAGATCATTTTTCATAAGGATGGAACCGGTGACACCGGTCGTTGCTGTGCAGACAATATCTGGGCTGGCAATGATGGTGCGGAATTTTGGGGTCTGAACAATGATGTCTTTGACAAAAGCGGCAATCTCCTTTCCTGCCGCAGACCGGCAATGAATTTCCTGAGCTACTGGGACGGCGACTTTGAACGGGAAATTCTGGACGGCTATACGGATTCTCCGGCAACCATTTCTAAAATGGGAGAGGACGGCAAGCTAACGACCCTTCTGACAACAACCGGTTATTATACCTGCAATACCACAAAAGGTACGCCTTGCTTGTCTGCTGATATTTTCGGTGACTGGCGGGAGGAATTGATTGTACGGGCAGCAGACAGCAAATCCGTTCGGATTTACTGCACACCGTATACCACCGGCAGCCGCATCACAACGTTAATGCACGATCCACAGTATCGTAATCAGGTGGCAGCACAGAATGTTGCCTACAACCAGCCGCCGCACCCCAGTTTCTATCTTGGCTCTGACCAGCCAATGCCAGCAAGACCGGTTGTGACCGTCAACGGCAATGGTACGCCGATTGAACCGCCGACACCCGTCCGTCCGACTGGTGCTGTGATGGATACCAGCGTCAAATATATGTTCAAGAATGTGGGCAGCGAAAAATATTTAGAGGTTGCCAGTGGGACAGCGGAGAACGGTGCCAACGTCCAGCAGTGGGGAGCAGATGGCTTTGCAACGCACAACAGCTGGAAACTAATCGATGCCGGAGACGGTTACTATTATATTCGCTCTTATGTGGGCGACGGAAAGACGTACTTCCTTGACCTGGAAAATGGAAAGCAGGACAACGGTACGAATATCGGCATTTGGCAGGATACGCAGAGCGATGCCCAGCTGTTTAAATTCGTGGACAACGGCGACGGCAGCTATACGATTACCACAAAGGTAACCGAAGACAAAAGCTGTCTGGCGGTTGCTTCTGACTCTACAGAATCGGGAGCCAACATTGTACAATGGACTTGTAACGGCAAGGATTCGCAGAAGTGGATTGCAGAGATTGACACCATCAAAGACGGTGCTGAACTGGATGAGAATGCCTGCTACATGCTGAAAAACGTGAACAGTGGTTTGTACATGGAAGTGAAAGACGGTGCAGCTCAAGCGGGTGCAACCGTACAGCAATGGGGTGCAAATGGTGCATCTGCCCACAATGTATGGCACGTGAAAGCCGTCAACTGGGGCTACTACTATGTGTACTCCGCTTTGGGTGATGGCGAAAGCTTCGTGCTGCATGTCAACAATGGCAACAATGCTGCACCGCTGACGATTGAAGCAAATAACAAGCAGAGCATACAATATTTTAAGTTTGTAGACAACGAAGATGGGACATATACCATTGTGACCAGAGCCTCTAAGGATCTTTCCTGTGTGGAAGTTGCCGGTGCTGCAACCAACGGCGGTGCAGTTGTTCAACAATGGGAGTGGAATGACCACGATTGTCAGAAGTGGGTGCTGGAAAAGGTGGATTATACGCTGCCTTCTCAGATGACAACCACAGCGGTCACCACAACCACGACAAAGCCGACTACTACAACAGTTGCCACCACAACGACTGCAAAGCCGATTACCACAACAGTTGTCACTACAACGACTGCAAAACCGATTACCACAACAGTTGCCACTACAACCACTGCAAAACCGACTACCACAACGGTTGTCACCACAACCATGGAACTTGTACAATACGGCGACGTCAATCTGGATGGCAACGTGGATCTGCGGGATGCAATTGTATTAAACAAATACTTTGCAAAAAGTATGATTTTGTCAGAATTTGCACAGAAAAATGCAGACTGTAATGCAGATGGCAGTGTAAATGAAGAAGATGGCAATGTTCTGATACAATTCGTCATCATGCTCATTACAAAACTGCCCTATCAGGAATAATAGGAAGGGAGTATCCTTATGAGACAAATTGGAAAACAATCTTTGGCACTTGTAACAGCTGCTGTCTGTGGTGTGCTGCCGTTTCTTTCATCCACTCCGGTTGCCGCAGCTGCAGTCAGTTATCCAGTGCAGGAAATTCGTATTGGGATTGCCGATACCGACCGCAATCTTTATGCAAGTGACGGCAAGTTGTCTTCACAGACAGAAACTGGCACCCGCAATGAAAAGTGGTCGATTACCTACGTTAGCGAGGGTGTATATGAAATTGTACAGTCTGCCAGCGGGACATTGCTGACGGTGCAAAACGGCACTTGTACTCTTGCAGCCGATACCGACAGCTCTGCACAGCGTTGGAATATTGTGGGCGTACAGAATGATTTTGACGGCTATGCTTTGTACTATAAAATTGTAAACAATGCAGACAGCAGCCAGGCACTCACCTTTTCGCCGGAAACAAACACCTTTTCAACGACTGCCTATACGGGTGCAACCTATCAGAAGTTCAAGCTGAATTGTGATGGTCTGGAGGGATTTGCTGCGAATTGTCAGGTCACAGAGGGCGAAAAAGCTGGCACCATCGGCGGTTTGCTGGGGAAAACAGTCATCGTCAGCACCGTGTCTGACTTCAAATCTGCTCTGGACAGCACGGAGCCAATGACCATTGTTGTGAACGGTAAACTGGATATGCAGAAAGAATATCATACCCGTATCCGGGATAACAAGACCATTGTGGGAGCATATGGTACCAATCAGATTGCAGACTGTATGCTTCGTACGAACAATGAATACGGTAATGTGGGTGACAATCCCAGTGATAATATTATCATTCGGAATATTGATTTCCGTGCAAAAAATGTAGAGGATCGGATTTTGATCAATATTTGGTCCTCCCGGAACATCTGGGTGGATCACTGTACCTTTGTAAGTGAACTGGATCGTAATAGAGATGAGGTTGGCAAATTTATTTGGCTGAATACACCGTATGACAGTTATCTGGATGCCAAAGATCGCCTGCGGAGTCCAGACTACATCACACTGTCCTATAACATTTTCCGGAATCGTTACTGGACCGTTGCCTACGGCACACAAAATGAGGAAACCACTCGCTGCCGAACTTCTGTCATGTACAACTGGTGGGATCAGTGCGTAAGAAGATGCCCACAGATTGGTAACGGCATTGGTCACATCTACAATAATTTCTACAGTGGCACAGACAGCGGCATTCCAGATGGCACTTCCCAGCTGATTCCAGGCGAAGGTTCTACCTATCTCAGTGAAAACTGCCGGTTTGAATGCTTTAAAGGGGTAGAAGTTGCCATTGATGCAAAGGCAAAATATCGGGACAGCGGTTCGTACACCGCCGACAGCAGCACTTCTACACCGTATTTGCTGGCGGATACACTGAAAAATGATAAAACGCATGACTGGACACCGTCCCAGGAAAACTATGGTTATGAATTGGTTGCCGGTTACAACACCAGCAATACGGATACCAAACAATTCTGCAAAACCTATGCTGGTTGTTTTTCTTCTTATGAGAAGATCCAGTATATCACAGACAGTGATATGCAAAAGTATGTTGCACAATCTTATGCAGAACCATTCCTAAAATCCATTTCTGTTGGTACAGAGCCAATAGAAAAAACCGGAGCGGTCATGGATACCAGTGTGAAGTACATGTTCCAGAACGTCGGCAGCGGTCTATATCTCGAAGTAGACGGGGCAAAGGCGGAGAATGGTGCCAACGTGCAGCAGTGGGGAGCAGATGGCTTTGCAACGCACAACAGCTGGAAACTAATCGATGCCGGAGACGGTTACTATTATATTCGCTCTTATGTGGGCGACGGAAAGACGTACTTCCTTGACCTGGAAAATGGAAAGCAGGACAACGGTACGAATATCGGCATTTGGCAGGATACGCAGAGCGATGCCCAGCTGTTTAAATTCGTGGACAACGGCGACGGCAGCTATACGATTACCACAAAGGTAACCGAAGACAAAAGCTGTCTGGCGGTTGCTTCTGACTCTACAGAATCGGGAGCCAACATTGTACAATGGACTTGTAACGGCAAGGATTCGCAGAAGTGGATTGCAGAGATTGACACCATCAAAGACGGTGCTGAACTGGATGAGAATGCCTGCTACATGCTGAAAAACGTGAACAGTGGTTTGTACATGGAAGTGAAAGACGGTGCAGCTCAAGCGGGTGCAACCGTACAGCAATGGGGTGCAAATGGTGCATCTGCCCACAATGTATGGCACGTGAAAGCCGTCAACTGGGGCTACTACTATGTGTACTCCGCTTTGGGTGATGGCGAAAGCTTCGTGCTGCATGTCAACAATGGCAACAATGCTGCACCGCTGACGATTGAAGCAAATAACAAGCAGAGCATACAATATTTTAAGTTTGTAGACAACGAAGATGGGACATATACCATTGTGACCAGAGCCTCTAAGGATCTTTCCTGTGTGGAAGTTGCCGGTGCTGCAACCAACGGCGGTGCAGTTGTTCAACAATGGGAGTGGAATGACCACGATTGTCAGAAGTGGGTGCTGGAAAAGGTGGATTATACGCTGCCTTCTCAGATGACAACCACAGCGGTCACCACAACGACAACAAAGCCGACTACTACAACAGTTGTCACTACAACGACTGCAAAGCCGACTACTACAGTTGCCACCACAACGACTGCAAAGCCGACTACTACAGTTGTCACCACAACCACTGCAAAGCCGATTACCACAACAGTTGCCACAAAATCAACTACCACAACCATGGAACTTGTACAATACGGCGACGTCAATCTGGATGGTAACGTGGATCTGCGGGACGCAATTGTATTAAACAAATACTTTGCAAAAAGCATGATTTTGTCAGAATTTGCACAGAAAAATGCAGACTGTAATGCGGATGGCAGTGTAAACGAAGAAGATGGCAATGTTCTGATACAATTCGTGATCATGCTCATTAAAAAACTGCCCTATCAGGGATAAAACAAAATCGCAAACTGCTTTCCCCCTGCCGCTGACGTGCAGGGGGATTTGCATGTTTTCTGTTATTTATCTCCTAAGAAAACATGCATTCAATGGATAAGTTTTATCCGCCGAATGGCGAACTGCGGTCAAGCTGGCTCAGCTTGGCGAGGAGTGCAGAGGGCAAGCTGCCCTCTGCGAAACACTGCAATTAGAGATTTGGTAATGGAAATGAGAAACAAGTTACCGCTGTCCGCCCGCTGAAAAGACAAAACGATATGCAGCAGAGAAATTTAGGAGAAACAGGCTGCAATTTTGGACACGAAAATAGGGCGGACAGCGTACCCAGGCGAACAGCGAAGCGTATTTGCCGGCATGGCTTGTGATTGACAGCAGTAGAAATGCATTCT
>DYCW01000382.1:9643-18983 GCA_019417865.1 Ruminococcus sp.
ATGCATTCTCGTCGAACTCACGTTAAGAAAAAGGCAATCCCTTTGCAAACATAGAATCGGATCAAGCCGATTCCGCCTGTTGTGCAATGTGACGGAAAATCAGGGGTATTTTTTTATATTCCAATTTTCAAAAAGCGGTTGCCATTTTTTTAAATTTATGATATAATAAAACCGAACGGGATATGTGGATTCATCATTGCACCAGTTCCCGTCTGAATACGAATCATAGAAAGGAATCTGTTATGAAATTTGGACATTTCGACGACGTAAACAAGGAATACGTCATCCAGAATCCGAAGACTCCGTATCCGTGGATTAATTACCTCGGTACACAGGCGTTCTTCTCTCTTATCTCCAACACCGCCGGCGGCTATCACTTCTATAAAGATGCCCGCCTCCGCAGAATTACCAGATACCGTTATAACAATGTGCCAGTTGACATGGGCGGTCGTTACTTCTACATCAAGGATAATGATACCATCTGGTCACCGGGCTGGTCACCGGTTAAGACCGATCTGGACAGCTATGAATGTCGCCATGGTATGGGTTATACCATCATCACCGGTAAGAAAAATGGTCTGTCCGCAGAAGTCACCTTCTTTGTTCCGCAGGACTACAACGGCGAAATTCAGAGCGTTGTCCTCAAGAACGAAAGCAGCGAAACCAAGACCTTCCAGTTCTTCTCCTTTGTAGAATGGTGTCTCTGGAATGCACAGGATGACTCCACCAACTTCCAGCGGAACTTTAACACCGGTGAAGTGGAAATTGTAGACTCTACCATCTTCCACAAGACCGAATACAAGGAAAGAAGAAACCACTTTGCGTTCTATACTGTAAATGATACCATTGACGGCTATGACACCGACAGAGAATCGTTCCTTGGTCTGTACAATGGTTTTGAAAATCCGCAGGTTGTCGCAGCTGGTAAGGCTTCCAATTCTGTAGCAGACGGCTGGTCGCCGATTGCTTCCCATTACAAGGAAATCACCCTTGCTCCGGGCGAATCCAAGCAGCTGGTCTTCATTCTGGGCTATGTAGAAAACCCAGTAGAAGAAAAGTTCAATGCGGATGGTTCTATGAACAAGTCCAGAGCGTATGCGATGATGGAGCAGTACAACACACCAGAAAAGGTAGCTGCTGGTCTGGCTGCCCTCAAGGAAATGTGGGATAACCTGCTGTCCAAGTATACCGTTAAGACACCGGATGACAAGATGAACCGTATGGTCAACATCTGGAACCAGTATCAGTGTATGGTTACCTTTAACATGTCTCGTTCTGCTTCCTACTTTGAAAGCGGGATCGGTCGTGGTATGGGCTTCCGTGACTCCAATCAGGACTTGCTGGGCTTTGTACATCAGATTCCAGACCGTGCAAGAGAGCGTCTGATTGACCTTGCTTCCACCCAGTTTGAAGATGGCGGATGCTATCACCAGTATCAGCCGCTCACGAAGAAGGGCAACAACGAAATCGGTGGTGACTTCTCCGATGACCCGCTGTGGATGATTCTGTCTGTTGCTGCTTACATTAAGGAATCCGGCGACTATAGCATTCTGGATGAAATGGTGCCGTATGACAACGATGCCAATAAGGCAAAGACCATGATGGATCACCTCGAAAAGAGCTTCTATCATGTATTTGAAAATGTTGGTCCGCACGGACTGCCGCTGGCAATGCGGGCTGACTGGAACGACTGCATTAACCTCTCCTGCTTCTCCTCGGAACCGGGTGAGTCCTTCCAGACTTCCACCTCTCCGAAGTACGGCGAAGAAAAGTACAGCCGGATTGCAGAATCTGTGATGGTTGCTGCGTTGTTCACCTATGCGGGTCCGTCCTATGTGGATATGTGCCGCATCAAGGGTGACACAGCTGGTGCAGAAAAGGCACAGGCTGCGGTAGAACAGATGAAGAAGAACATCATGGATTACGGCTGGGACGGCGAGTGGTTCCTGCGTGCGTATGATGACTTTGGCAAGAAGATGGGCTCTCACGAGTGTGAAGAGGGCAAGATCTTCATTGAACCGCAGGGCTTTGCTGTTATGGGCGGCTGCGGCAAGGAAACCGGTGCGGATCTGAAGGCACTGGAATCTGTTGATAAGTGGCTGAATTCCGAACATGGTCTGAGCCTGAATCAGCCGGCATTTACCAAGTATTTCATCGAATATGGTGAAATTTCCACCTATCCAGCTGGCTATAAGGAAAATGCAGGTATCTTCTGCCACAACAATGCATGGATTATCTGTGCAGAGGCATTTGTCGGTCATGGCGACAAGGCATTTGAATACTACAGCAAGATTGCACCGGCTTACAGAGAAGAAAAGTACTCTGACCTGCACAGAACGGAACCGTATGTATACGCTCAGATGATCGCTGGTAAGGATGCAAAGCGGCACGGCGAAGCAAAGAACAGCTGGCTGACCGGTACAGCAGCATGGAACTTTGTCGCTGTTTCTCAGTACATTCTGGGGATCATTCCGGATTGGAACGGTCTGAAGGTGGATCCGTCTATTCCGCACGAATGGGATGGCTTTACAGTTTCCAGACAGTTCCGTGGCTGTACTTACGAAATTACCGTCAAGAACCCGAACCATGTTTGCAAGGGGATTGCATCGGTAACAGTAGATGGTAAGGCAATCGAAGGCAATGTACTGCCGGTATTCGACGGCGGCGTACATACCGTTGAAGTGGTAATGGGTTGATTTGCCTTTGAGCATTTGAAAAGAACATAAAAAGAGCGTTGCTGCACCAGGGGGTTCTGTTGCGGCAACGCTTTTTGTTTGGGATAGATGAGAAGAAACAAATAAAATTCGCCGCCGTTTGGCATTCAGCGAGTAAAATTTGTTTGTTGAACTCATATTAACATGGCAAGATTTATTACAATGCAGCATGGTGTTTAATTACATGCATTTCGACCTTGTACATGATTTTTTATGATGATAAACGGAAATAGCCGCCCGAGCGTCCAAACCTGAGCAGCTATTTCTTAGTCAAACTTAATTGGGAGCGACCGCCTATCGGTATGCTCTCCTTATCTTTATTATACCCGATTCTATTCGGATTGTCAAGCAGCAATGCGTTTTTCAGCGAAAGAGAAGCTTCCTCTCATTCTCAAAGATATACTGTTTTTGTATAAATTTGTTGACTTTGCCCGAAAAATCTGATACAATAACAAACAAGAGCATACCAGAAAGCGGTAGGCGGTCAATCCACGCTCCCAGAAATGGGGGTGACATTATGAACTATGTTACATGGTCTGATCTTATCCAGTACAGCATTTTGCTTGTAGCTGTTGCATCATTACTGTATGATATTTTTCATAACAAACGGAAATAACCGCCCACGTCTCGCAAACTGAACGGTTATTTCTATAACAATTCATTTTGGGAGCGACCGCCTATCGGTATGCTCTCCTTATCTTTATTATACCCGATTTCATCCAGATTGTCAAGCAGCAATGCGTTTTCCAGCGAAAGAGAAGCTTTCTCTCATTCTCAAAGATATACTGTTTTTGTATAAATTTATTGACTTTGCCCAAAAAATCTGGTATGATAACAAACAAGAGCATACCAAAAAGCGGTAGGCGGTCAATCCACGCTCCCAGAAATGGGGGTGACATTATGAACTATGTTACATGGTCTGATCTTATCCAGTACAGCATTTTGCTTGTAGCTGTTGCATCATTACTGTATGATATTTTTCATAACAAACGGAAATAACCGCCCCTAAGCGACCAAACTGGAGACGGTTATTTTCGTAATCTTTCAACTTGGGAGCGACCGCCTATCGGTATGCTCTCTTTATTTTTATTATACCCGATTCCATCCCAATTGTCAAGCAGTCATCCAGATTTTTTCACAGATACAATGTGCCTCTGCAATCGGTAAGTCTGACTACAGTTTACCATTTGGAAGGCTGTATTTTTACTTATGCGAATCAAATTTTTATGTTTCTATTTCTTTAAAATCCACCCGAATATCCCCTGTATCGGTGCGAATGGTCAAAGTATTCATGGCATTGGGAATCCGATAGCCGCTTTTCTCTCCATTTACCAAAATATCTCCGACATCTGTTTCTGCATCTACGGAGCAGCTATCCTTTTCTGCATACAGGACACAAGTCACATCTCCAATGGCATTTTCAATTTTACAATGATCGTACAGTGTACAGTCACGCAGGTTCACATTGCCTGTATCAGAATCAATTTCTGTCCGAACCAGTGTGCTGTCTGTAATTTGCAGTGAGCCAATGTCGCTTTGAATCGTTCCGCTGCCGTTGCCAATGCAATCTCGCAGTGCAATATCCCCTGTGTTTTGCTGGATCTCCAGCTTTTCCCGTACCTGTATCTGTTCCAGCGAAGTGCCTCCAATATCATTGAAAACCGATAAATTTTTGCAGGTGATGCTTTGCAGGGAGCAATCGCCGGTGTTGTTTTCCATGGAAATAGTATCTGCTTTCAGGTCATGCACCTGGATTTCTCCAATATCATTTTGCAACGTTACATTTTCATAAACTGCTTCCGGTAGAGAGATCGTTACCTCTGGTGTCGGCAGAGCAATGCCGAATTGGAAATGGTTATACCACCAGTTCTTTTTCTGCGACTTTGTATCAATGCAGAGTGTGCCGTCTTTTACCGTGACATAGATGCGGTCGTCGGGCATATTCGTTGCAGAAATGGTGCAGATGTCCCCTTTCGCTGGCTGCACTACGATATCCATGATGTCTGTCTGGCAGTCAATACTTGCAAATGATTCTGTTACTTCAAAATAGCGGTCTTTTAGATTCATTGCCTCCGCATATTTATCTGCATTCCATGAACCCGCTGCCACACTGATACCAGTGAGTACGATTCCGCCGACCAACAAGGCACAGGCAGTAATATAATAAGGTTTACGCAGTTTCATAGGATTCCTCCTTCTTCATCCAATGGCAGAATTTTCGTCCCAGGAGAACATGTGTCTTCCAAAGTCCTACAATCCCGAGCAGGCATGGCTTCCAACAGAGCAAGGTCAGTCCGGCAGCAACCAGTGCCCAGCCAATCCCCTGCAAACCGATGGGATAATACACGGAAAAATATAGAATGCCAGCGAACAAGCTTATGACAGCACCAGCAGCCAATGCAATTGGTACCACGATCAGTACGACCCATGCCGTTACGAGTAGGGCAAACCATGCTGCCAGAAAGCCGATCCAGAAGGGAAAGGTCAGAATCAAAACGGTCAGCTTCCAGCCGAAGTTGGATTTTTTCACGGTTGTTTGCGGCTGTATTGGTTTGCCATCATGGAGCAGGCGTTCCGCTGCTTCTTCTGGCGTATCGACGGGAGTGCCGCCTTCTTGGAAGTAGGAGCGGTAAAAGGCCAATGCCTCGTTGCGATCCTCTTCCGGTGCATCTTTCAGGGCCCGTTCCAGACGGGAGAGATATTCTTGTTCGGTCATAATGCATCCTCCTCATTCAAAAAATAATCCACTTGTTTTTTGTACTGCTGCCACTCGCTGCGATACGTTTGCAGAGCAGCCTGTCCGGTGTCGGTGATGTGGTAATATCGCCGGTTGCGTCCCATATAGGGTTGGTCATAGGTTTTCAGATACTGATTTTTTTGTAGCCGCCGCAGAACCGGATATAATGTCGATTCTGAAATGGAAAAGACGGTTTGAATTGTGTGAGTCAGCTCATAACCGTAGGTATCGCCTTTGGCAATCAGAGAGAGCACCACAGCATCCAGCAGGGCAGTACTGACGGAAAAGACAGCCATCGTTCCGCCTCCTTTCTGAAATTCTCTGAACAATTTTACAATATCGTTTCACATTTCATATTATACGCCGTATGATATCGTTTGTCAACCAAAAAGAGTGAAAAACTTTCACAAAATTTGATCTTGAGATTTGTGCAAAGGATACAATTTTACGGTTGAACGGGATGGGATTATATTTATCTTACTGTATCTACCTGGTTGTGAAATCATCCCATTGTCATTCCAATATAATTCATAGATTGTTCTTAAAAACAGCTTTTATTTTATCCGAAATCGTACTATAATAGCGTTGTTATCCAATTTCGGATAAAATAAAGGAGGTATCTGTTATGAAATGCGATCCGTCAAAGCAACTGCTTACATGGAACTGTCTATATAAGGAGATGAACGAGCTCTATCATCATTATGCCGCAGCAAAGGGCATTTCCGATTCTGTTCTTTGGATTCTCTATTTTATCTGTTTACATGGTGGTATTTGTACCCAGCGAAAATTATGTCAGGATTCCTGTGACCCACCGCAAACCATCCATTCTTCTCTCAAGCGGCTGGAACAACAGGGCTTGGTGACCATCCAGCTTTCCCCCGGCAGTCGAAAAAATAAAGAAATTTATTTGACGCCTGCCGGAGAAGCGTTTGCAGAAGAAACCGTCTTGCCATTGATCCAAGCAGAACAGCACTCGTTCACAGATTTGTCAGAGCAGGAACAGAATCAAATGCTTACTTTGATGAAAAAACATTTAGGAATGCTGCGGCAGGAACTGGAACAGGAAATCCAGACACAACAGAAGGGAGCAAAACCATGAGGAAATCACACACCATGATCCAGCTTTCCGATCACTTTACCTACGGAAAACTGCTGCGATTTGTTATGCCATCTATTTTGATGATTCTTTGTATGTCTGTATACAGTATTGTAGATGGCTTTTTCGTATCCAATTTTGTCAGCAAAACTGCGTTTGCAGCCGTCAATCTTATGATGCCGGTTCTAATGGGCGTAGCAACCATTGGTTTTATGATTGGCACTGGCGGTAGTGCGGTTGTCTCAAAGACTTTGGGAGAGGGAGACAAGGTACGGGCGAATCAATATTTCACCATGTTGATTCTGTTTGCATTTGTGATTTCTGCTGTTCTGGCAGTGATTGGATTTCTCTTTGCACCGCAGATTGCAGCAGGATTTGGTGCAAAGGAAGGAGAAATGTTAAAGGACTGCGTACTTTACAGTCGCATCCTCTTCATAGCAACGCCGTTGTATGTTTTACAGCAGGCATTTCAAAGTTTCTATGTAGCAGCACAAAAGCCGGAACTGAGTCTGAAAGTCAGCATATTCGCCGGTCTGACCAATATGATTTTAGACTATCTGTTGATTGTACCATTTCAAATGGGACTTGCTGGTGCAGCCATTGCCACTGCTGTTTCTCAGGCAATCGGCGGTATTTTTCCAATTTTGTATTTTTCCAGAAAGAACAATTCGAGCCTGCTACGGCTGCAATTTCCTTTTTCCCTACATTGGAGAGCCTTGCGAACCGCTTGTGCGAACGGCTCTTCTGAAATGGTTTCCAATCTGTCGGTTAGCTTGGTGAGTATACTATATAACTATCAGCTGATGAAGTTTGCAGGAGAAGATGGCATTGCTGCCTATGGCGTAATCATGTACGTTGCCATCATTTTTAATGCTGTCTTTATGGGGTATTCGATTGGCAGTGCACCAATTGTCAGTTTTCACTATGGTGCAAAGAATCATGCGGAACTAAAAAATATGTTTCGGAAGGGAATTTTGCTCATCGGCGGAAGCAGTATTGTGATTACAGCGGCAGCCATTGGATTTGCCAAACCGCTTGCCATGATTTTTACCAGTTATGATGCAGCATTACTGGCATTGACCACAAGAGCCTGTCAGATTTACAGCATTTCCTATTTGTTTATGGGGATGAATATCTGGGCTTCCTCCTTTTTTACAGCATTAAACAATGGTTTAATTTCAGCGTGTATTTCGTTTTTGCGAACTTTCTTATTTCAGATTGCAGCCATTTTGCTGTTGCCGCAGTTATTGGGGATTGACGGTATCTGGTCATCTGTTGTTCTGGCAGAGTTTACAGCCATTCTGATTTCTGTGGCGTTCCTGCTTGGAAAACGAAAAAAATATCAGTATTGAGGTTGTGTCTTTCAATATTTAAAATTCTTTTCTGACAAGGTGCCGTTTGTATATTAAATATGTACATCCATTTTCGCTTAGGGAAAACGGTCTGACTTCCGCCGGCGAAAACGCTACGCTGTTCGCCTGTGTCCGCTGTCCGCCTATCGTATGTTGTACCAACTTGCACCCTCTTCCCTCTAAATTTCTGTATTATATATTATTTTGTTTTTTTAGAGGGCGGACAACGGGATCTGATTTCTTGTTTGTTTACCAATTCCAACTCGTTCGCTTTGCAAGGGTGGCAGCTTGCCCCCCTTGCATTCCCCTCGCCAAGCTGAGCCAGCTTGACCGCAGTCGCCTGTGGCGTAGAATGACTCCATCATTTAAAAATGAATTTGCGTGTTTCAAAAAATGCAGTGGTTGCATTTCTGCTGTTCCTGTGGTATAATCAAATCAAATCAAATTCACCAATTGAAAGGAATTACCATGGAACGTTTGATTTTTGACACCCATAGTCACTATACCGATGCTGCCTTTGATGAAGACCGGGATGCGGTGTTACAGGCTTTGCCAGCGGGCGGTGTGGCACAGGTCATGCTGGCAAGCGTAGATGCTGCGGATACGGAAAAAAACCTTGCTTTGACAGAACGATATGATTATATGCTCGCAGCAGCCGGTACCCATCCGGAAAATCTGCCGAAACATCCCGTGCAGGAGCTGGAACGCATTGCCGCTCTTGCAATGCATCCAAATTGTTATGCGATCGGAGAAATTGGCTTGGATTACCATTATGAGGGATATGATAAGGCGGCACAGATTGCTCTGTTTCAGGAACAGCTGACTCTGGCAAAAGAACGAGATTTGCCCGTGATTGTACACATTCGGGATGCGACCGCAGATGCTCTACAAATTCTGAAAGACCGTAAACCAAAAGGTGTGGTGCATTGTTTCAGTGGCAGTGCGGAAACCGCAGAAGCGGTGCTGAAACTGGGGATGTATATTGGATTTACTGGTATTCTGACATTTAAAAATGCAAAGAAAGCACTGCGGGCGTTGGCAGTGATTCCAAATGACCGGTTTGTACTGGAAACAGACTGTCCGTATATGGCACCTGTTCCCTATCGTGGAAAACGCTGCGACAGCCGGATGATCATAGAAACGGCAAAGGCAGCCGCTGCCGTAAAAAACCTGACCGTAGAGCAGGTACTACGGCAAACCTTGGAGAATGGCAGACGATTGTACGCATGTTCTGGATATAAGACTGCTGATATGGAAAAATAAGATAACACACGGAAATTCATTTTTAAATGATGGTTTAAATTCTACGCCATAGGCGACTGCGGTCAAGCTGGCTCAGGCGGCGAGTCGCCGCAGACAGCCCACCCATCGTTACGTTGTGGAAGAGATGGAACTTTTTGCTGCCCTCAAGGGCGGGAACCGACTGCAAGTGATGGAGTAA
>DYCW01000383.1 GCA_019417865.1 Ruminococcus sp.
AGCCAGAAATATACTTTACAATTCCACTAAAATCTGTTATACTAAAAGAAACCTATTGGGGCATATCCCCTATGATTATTGTTTTCCGTTTTCTCAAAAAAACGAATAGAAAATAAAACCAAAATTCGCTGAAAGGAACACATTAATATGAAAAAAAACGCCATTTCTGCCTTTCTGACAGCTGCCCTGCTCTGCTGTCAGCCCTACTCCGTTTTTGCTGAAGATTCCTATCGAACACCAGCAGAATGGATGTCCTATCTAGAACAAACAGATCCCAGCTTAGAAGACTACGGAAAAACAGAATCTGCTTATGAGACAGAACAGTTCCCCATTGTTGGCACAGAAGCAAGCGATCCAAACAGAGTAAAAATTATGATTGACCCTGGACATGCCGGTTACTATAACCCATCTACAGTTGTCAGTGGCTATTATGAAAGTGTTATGACATGGACACTCTCTAATTATCTCAAGGAAGAACTGGAAGCACTTGGCGTACAAGCAGATTTAACTAAGACTTCTCTCCAGGACAATCCGGACTTACAGCCAAGAGGGCATATGTCTGCCGGATATGATTTTTTCCTCTCTGTTCACAGCAATGCGGCAAGCTATTCCTCCATTGATTATCCAGTTGCGATTTGCTATCAGAATCTGGACTGGACAACCATTGATGATACAAGTCGTGAAGTGGGTCAAATTTTAACAGACACTGTAACAAACATAATGGGAACAAATCAAAAAGGAATTATCTGGCAACGCCTTTCCGACAATGACAGAGATGGAAACGGCGTACATGACGATGAATGGTATGGCGTTCTATGTGGTGCTCGCTATGTTGGTACACCCGGTGTATTGATGGAACATTCGTTCCATACGAACTATCGTGCAACCGTTTGGTTGATGCAGGACAGCAATTTACGAAACCTGGCAAAAGCAGAAGCTGCTGTTCTTGCCGATTATTTTAAAGCAAAAAAAGCAACAGAAACAACCACCAATACCACAATCGAAACTACAACAACAGAAACCACAACTACGCCTCAGGTTACAACAGAACCCATTGTGACAACAACCGTTCTAGATACAGAACGCATCATTGGCGATGTGGACGGTGACGGATTGCTGATGGTAGAAGACGCTGTACAAATTTTGACCTATTATGCACAAAAATCTGCCAATCTCTCTCCCTCATTTGCTACTGCTGTCCAGCAAGCAGCAGCAGATTTCGATGGTGACAATGAAATTACCGTGGAGGATGCGGTAGCAGTACTGCAATGTTATGCACAACAAGCTGCTGGACTGCATCCAACGCTGCAATTGGTTACAGATAGAATGCATCCTTGAAAACAGAGAAAGGATTTTTAATTTTGGAAAAGCTACTTTTATTTCAAATTACACCGGAAGAGCCGATATTAAAAATCGCACAGCGGCTGCACTTGCGAACTGTTTCTGTTCCTGTCTGCGATTATGCAAAGAGCATTGGACAACTTGCCGGATTTCCAGATAATACCGCAGAAAAAATCTACACGGGTGCACCGCTGGAAGGCAGTTTGTTGGTTCTTTGTGATGTAAAAGAACGACATACCGACCAACTGTTAGAAAAGCTGCGAACAGCAAATCTATCCATTACATACAAAGCCATTCTCACGCCAACCAACCGGCATTGGAATGTATTACAACTTTATGAAGAATTGCATCGGGAACACCTTGCAATTACAAAAGAGAATCATCCATATTAAAGAACAAACGGCGACTGTAACCTCACAGCCGCCGTTCTACTTTTTATATTTTTTATTGATTTGATAGCCGGAAATCTTCTTATAAGCCCGCGCAAGTGTTTATAAAACCTTGCGAAAATGGCT
>DYCW01000384.1 GCA_019417865.1 Ruminococcus sp.
CCATTACACAGCAGTTGGTAAAAAATATTACCGGCGATGATGTGCAGTCTCCGGCAAGAAAAATCCGAGAGATTTTCCGTGCAATGGAACTGGAACAGAACTACAGCAAGGATGAAATTCTGGAAAACTATTTGAATTATATCGGATTCGGCGGTCCTATCAATGGTGTTCAGCTTGCTTCTCAAACATATTTCGGCAAGGATGTCAGCGAATTGGATATTGCAGAAGCTGCTTCTCTGGCTGCCATTCCAAAAAGCCCAAACAGCTTAAATCCCACCGCTGGCTATGAAGATGAAACAACCGGCGAATTTGTCAACACTGGTAAAGAAGCCAATAAGAACCGACAGAAATATGTTTTGCTGCAAATGTACGACAATGGTTCCATTACCTATGACGAATATCAGGCAGCATTAAACGAAGAATTGATTTTCACCGACTCAGAAAAATATCAAGAACTGCACCCTGAGGAAGAAAACGAGTATCTCAGTGCAGCAGCAACCTCTTGGGTAGTAGATACAGCAATTTATGAATTTGCTGCCTATCTCGAAGAAACGTATAACCTCTCTTCTAAAGAAGCCATTGCACGCATCAACAGCGGCGGTTATCAGATCGCTACCACGGTAGATTTGGATATGCAATCCTATGTAGAAGACAAATACAAGGATTTGAACAACCTGGTCGGCGAGGAAGATGTCGGCTTATACCTTGACCAGAACGGCGATGGTGACTACACCAATGATGAGGTACTTTATCCAGAGTCCGCATTTATTGCAATGGACTATGAAGGAAACATCAAGGCAATTGTCGGCAGTATTGGTGAAAAAACCGATTCTCTCTGCTGGAATTATGCCACAATGGAACCCCGTCAACCAGGTTCCACCATCAAACCACTGACCACGTATGGTCTGGCTCTGGAAAATGATACGATTCACTGGGGTTCTCCTTTCATAGATGAACCGCTGAAAAAAATTGATGGTGAGGACTGGCCGGTCAACTACAGCAACACCTATTCCCACAATTCGGTTTTTGCCTATGATGCATTGGCAAAATCGCTGAATACTGTTCCGGCTAAAATCTGTGATCAGATTGGCACGCAGCCGATCTTTGACTTTGCAAAGGAAAAATTGGGGTTGAAACTGGATGACATCTCCAATGACAACCAGACAGACAACGATCTTGCACCACTTTCTCTGGGGGCACTGACCTATGGTGTCACACTGGAAAATCTGGTTTCCAGCTATATTCCCTATGGAAACGGTGGCACACATTATGAACCGCACATCATCAAGTGGGTCAAGCAAGGAGAAGATACGCTGATCTATGAAAATGACGGCAGCCCAAGAAAGGCAGTCAGCAGCCAGACTGCCTATGTCATGAACAAGCTGCTGCAAAACGTTGTGGAAAACGGCACTGGAGACAAGGCAAAGCTGGAAAACAAACAGGTTGCCGGAAAAACCGGTACAACAGAAAACTGGTATGATTTGACCTTTGTCGGCTTGACAGAAGACTTTGTCAGCGGCGTCTGGATGGGCTACACCGAACGGCAATCTCTCCCGGATACACTGGAATCCGATCAGATCTGGTATAATATCATTGGCGAATATGCGGACAAATTGAATACAGGTGCAAGCTATCCAACCAACGATGATGTCGTGGAAGACTATGTTTGTGCAAAATCTGGTAAAATCGCAGGCTCTCATTGCAAAAAGCTGGGGATTGGTTACTGGAAATCCACCAATGCACCTGTCTGCGATGAATGTACTGGTTATAATTACACCACTCCATCTATTACACCATCCCATGATACGTCTAATGATGATAGTAGCAGCAACATTCCGAATGACTACAGCAGTGACAACAGCCAAGGAGGCGGAGATTCCAGTAGTTCCAGCAGCGGTGACAACAGTCAAAGCAGTGGTGGTGATTCTGGCGGAGGCGACTCTGGCGGGGGAGATTCTGGTGAAGGAAATCCTGACAGCGGACAACCCTCTGAATAAAACAATCTTATCGAAAAACAAAAGAAGCACATCCATTTTGCTGTGCTTCTTTTTCTAGATTAGAAAAAACAGGAAAGGAATATCACCATGCAAAATACATTTCTGATGTGCTGTCCCTGTCATTTCGGACTGGAGCACACACTGCATTTTGAATTGAAAAAACTGGGAGCCGAACAGATCCAAGTACAAGACGGCAGAATTTTATTTCGAGGGGATTCCCTACTACTGGCAAAAGCCAACCTCTGCCTGTCCACAGCGGAACGGGTTCTGATTCAACTAGGCAGTTTTCCAGCATATACATTTGAGGCGTTGTTTGAAGGCATGAAAAAGCTACCGCTGGAAGAATGGATTGGGAAGGACGATGCTTTTCCGGTCAAAGGACATGCACTGGATTCCAAGCTGCACAGCGTGCCGGATTGCCAATCTATCTTGAAAAAGGCAGCCGTAGAACGACTGCGTCAAAAGTACCACACTTCGTGGTTTGCAGAAAGCGGTGCCATTCATCAGATTCAATTTTCCATCCGCAAAAATATCGCTACCATTTATTTGGACAGTTCCGGTGTGGGACTGCACAAGCGTGGTTACCGGCGAAATGCCAATGCCGCTCCCATCAAGGAAACACTGGCAGCTGGCATCGTCGATTTGGCAAGAGTGAAGCATGACAGCATTGTCTGCGACCCATTCTGCGGCAGCGGTACCCTGTTGATTGAAGCTGCATTTAAGGCAATGCACATTGCTCCGGGACTGCACCGCCACTTCGCAGCGGAACGCTGGGACTGCATTCCCGCCACTGTTTGGGCAGATGCCAGAGCAGAAGCCATTGCTGCCATTCGGCGAGATACTACATTTGAAGCATATGGATTTGACTGTGATCCAGAGGCCATCCGGCTTTCAGAAGAAAACATTCGCAAAGCTGGCGTCAAGGCAAGGGTTCAGGTCATGCAGCGAGACATTGTCGATTTTACGGCTGTACCAGAACAAATTGTCATCTGTAATCCGCCTTACGGCGAACGGCTGTTAGATGTACAGGCAGCGGAGTCACTGTACAAAATCATGGGTAGTGTGTTTCCGGCAAATAGGCAGTATCCCTGTTATATCATTTCACCGGATGCCAATTTTGAAACTTTCTTCGGCAAACCGGCAACCAAACGGCGAAAGCTCTATAACGGTATGATTCCCTGCCAGCTGTTCTCCTATTATGGAGAATAATTCATAAACAACAAAACCGCCTGCCTTCTTGGAAAGCAAGCGGTTTTTTATTTTCTATTATGCCATCTACGGCGATATTACTCTGCCACGATCGAAGCAGCATTTTCTTCAAAGGTATAGCCCTGTGTGACAGCGTCAGAAACCGCTTCCACTGCAGCAGCGTCCTCTCCAAACTGGATATCCTGTGTATAAATATAGTCCACCACTTCGCCTGCTTCATCATAGCCTTCGTACTGCATCCAAATACCGGTTTCCTGATCTACCAGAATTTCAAATGTAGTGACACCAAATCGACTGCCATAGTCTGGCTCTGCTGTACCTGTTACCACTGCACAAGTTCTACCCTGTACTTCTGTTGTACCAGTAATCTCCCAGTTTTCAAAATTCTCCAGATAACCCAATGTCATTTCCTGCGGAACAAAACAACCTGCTAACTCATGGGCATTGGTTGGATCTTGTCCCAATGTTGCATACAAATTGCTCTCTCCAATCGATTGTACAGAAGCGTCCGCAGCAATTTCCACATTTGCAAATGTGACGCCGTCCAGTGTCGCTCCATTTTCATCCACTGTATAGGTATTTTCCTTTGCTCCGTGATAATCATAAAGAGAAGTGACAGTACCACCTGCATTATAATAGGTGTTGGTCTGCAAACAAACTGCTTCCTCCGCAGCATCCAGATAATTCACCTCTGCCTGATACTGATCAGCTGTGAAATCCAATGCAAACGTTCCCTGTGTGATCGTATCTGAATTTGCACCGTTCCGGATGGTCACAGAGCCGGAAAGCTGCTGCAACGCTTCCAATGTGTTCAGACACTTATAATAGAGTTGATCTTGTGTGAGTGCTGTTGTAATTTCTGATCCATCCTCACTGTTACCCTCTTCCATCGCAATTATAGTGGCAGACGATTCTTCCACCGTTTCCTTGTCCCCACACGCCGTACAGATCCCGGTCAGTCCAAGCACAATGGAAAGTGCCAACAGCGTTTTTCCTTTTTTCATCATAAATTCCTCCTTGTCTGTCATACAAAAATAACAATTGCTTCGATTTTCTCTTTTTTCAGCATATCTTATATTTTAGATGGTTTTTATATATTATCCCTTTCCTTTTATACAATATTTCTTTTCTTTCTGTTTTTATTGTATAATATTGGTCTCCATTTGTC
>DYCW01000385.1 GCA_019417865.1 Ruminococcus sp.
GTTCAAATGTTTTGTATAAAGCTAAATTTAACTCTACTTCTGATTTTGCCTGCTTTAACGCATTTGCAACTGCATTATACCGTTCTGTTTCTTTTCGGAAAGCCTCTATGTCAATTTTCTCCAATTCCTGCATATATGCCGTTACTGCTTCATAGGTTCGTTTCAAAGCATCCAACGGCGTTTCGATTCCACAACGAATCATTACTTCTTTCAGAATCAATATGATAAGACGCATCCAAGCAATCAAATTAAGTCTTGTGAAAAGCAAAACCCAGTTTCCTCCAGAGCGGAACGCTGCATCTACACCATCGAACAAACAAAGCACACCATTGCTAACAATCAACATCACTCGCAGATCATCATGCTTTTTGTTGGCAAACATTCCTGAATCGGTTTATGATATTGAAAATAGTGTCGAATTGCCCAAACAAGACGTGTTAAAAGATCGCTGATCAAAACGGGAATCGCCATTGTCAGGGCGAATCTGGCGTCATAACCAGACTCAAACACTTTTGTAGCGATTGTAGCAAGATCATTTAAAGTCGGTTTTTGCGGATTGCTGCTTGCATTGAATTTTCCAAAGTGACACAAACCGAACAATTCATAAAACGGCATCACAATTCCGCTACCATGACCACTTGCACCAGATGAACCAGCAATATCAGACATCAAATGCCCAAACCAGTTTACTACACCAGAGAAGATTTTTGCAATAAAATTCCCTCCTTGCAATTCCATCGTCTCTGTGGATATTGTGATCAATTTTCCATTTGCCAGAAAAGCAGATGCTCTTGTGAACTGGCTAAGGATTGAGAAGAACAATCCTATCACATCTGGAGCGTGTGCCAAGGATTTCATGTGATGATTTTTGGTGCTCATAGAAAAAGTACCACCAACATCACCACTATGCCGCTGATCATAATTTACAGGGAACTTCTTTTCCAAATGTCCAACTGCACTTGCTATGCTATTTTCTTTTCCGGCTCTTGGTTTCCAGCCACATGTTTTAGCAAATGCTTTTACACAATTATCTACCTGTGCATCAGTCCACTTCCCCAATTTGCTATCTATTAGAGAACCTACAAACATAAGTGTTTACTAAATGGTTAAAATCAAAAGAGAGGATGGGGTACTTTTTGGAAGGACTGATAAACAAACAGACAGATACTTCTGTGATAAGATATCGTGATAAATGCGATAAATACGATTACTTAGTTGCAGTTGGAACAGGAGCAATTGCAGGA
>DYCW01000386.1 GCA_019417865.1 Ruminococcus sp.
AGCGTCAGATGTGTATAAGAGACAGGTCTGTAAGGTGGCAGTTGGCGTTGTCGGTGCTGCGGCAACATTTGTCCCTGTTGGAGTTGGACTGGATTCGGCTATGGTTTCCTGTACCGGATGGGCACGGCGGTAAAGCTGCATCATTTCTGCCTGATACTCTGCGGCGGTTTTTGGTTTTTGCTGCATAAAAACGCCCTCCTTTAAAATTCGATTTTGGTGCAGTATATGCAGCAGCTGCGAAAAACAGAACAGGGGAAACATTGTGGTGTGTTTCCCCTGCGTTGGATTTTTGGTTTTTAAGAGGCATCCGCTGCCAGTGCTTCTCGCCGAAACAGGAATGAGATACACCAAACGGCAGAAATAGCAACTAAAATATAGATGGTTCTGCTGATGATGGATGCCGCCCCGCCGAACAGCCACGCCACTAAGTCAAACTCGAAAATACCGACCAACCCCCAGTTTACACCGCCGATGATCAGCAAGATCAATGCGAGCTTGTCCCACATATCCAAAACACCTCATTTCTTGTTCACAGCATTGCTGTGCAGAGATAGCATATGCAAACAAGCGAAAACTATGCAAAAATAGAAAAGGGAATTGAAAAAATAGTATAAAATCACTTTTAAATTTCATATAATTTGGTCATATTGCCTAAAAATTCGAAAAAAAAGCATTTTTTCCGAAAAATGCTTGACGATTTCCGAAAAGTAAGGTATAATAGAAGCAGTGAGAATAATGTTGAATTATTATCACTCGTTTTGTTGTCTCCTTTCTTTTGTTCTACATATGTTTTTCGCCGCTGGAGCATTTCCGGCGGCAATTTTTTTGTTTGCTTTGCATAAAAGAAAAAAAGCAGGAATGCCGTTTTTTGTGCGTTCCTGCTTTTGTGCTATATATTTTGGTGTTTCAAAATGGGTTTTACTCCATGTCCGGATTACAAGGATCATTTGGCCAGTCATTTTTATACTCTGAGTCCACACCGAGGTATTCCTCTAAGCAGATGCCAAGTTTTTGCATCTCCTGTGCAGTCTTTACGCCCACATAGCGGACGTGCCATGACTCATACTGATAGCCGGTGATACTCTCTTTTTCTTTTGGAAACCGAATGATAAAGCCATATTCAGCACAGTGTGCTTCCAGCCATTTGGCTTCTTCTGTGTCATCAAATTCATTGCTGATATCATTGAAATCAATGACCATACCAGTTTGGTGTTCCGAGTGTCCTGGTCTGGCAGAATAGGTGTCAGCTTGTTCCCAGCCATCCCGCATACAGTATTCCTGATAAACGGTAAGCTGATCCTGATAGGAACGATAGTCAGAGGCATCATAGAGATTTAATCCCTCTTGGTATGCGGCTGCAATCATCTGATCCAACGCTTCCTGTGTCTCTGGAGTCAATCCCTTTGGATCATAGGATTCTGGCAAAGAATACGTTTTATTGACAATCAGAATATCGTCTACATAGGTGCAGCCGTCTCGCTCTTCCAGATGCCGCACCGTCACATCCACATCAGCGGAGACTTCCGGGTTATTTTTTGCAGCAACAGAGATGGTGCAGGTTCCTGCGGCAATGCCTTTGACGGTTCCGGTTTCATCTACGGTTGCAACATTTTCATCGCTGGAGGACCAGGTTAAGTGACTGCTGTTAGCCGCTCCATGGGCGGAGAGGGAAACCTTGACCGCTGCCGTACCTTCTTCCAATACCGCAAGATATTCTGTATTGGGGGTAATGGCAACAATGTCTACATTGGCAGCATGGTCGTCTTCACCGGCATTCTGATCCGGATTGTTGCTTTCGCTCAGACTGCTGTTATTTGCAGCAAGAGAGGAGCTGTCCGGCTTGTCCTTGTTCTGGACTGCATTGATTATGAATCTTGCTGCGAAGCCGCCTACCAGAATCAATGCATAGACAGCAATCACAATTGCCCACATTTTTTTCCCCTTGGGCAGCTGTACTCGTTTTTTGGATTCGGACTCTGGTTCTGGAATTTCTTCCAATGTGTCGATATCCGGCCATGCCTCAGAGGAAACGGGATCTTCCTGATCTGGTATCGCATGTGAGACAACTGGACGCTTTTGCAACCGTGGCAGCGGTTCGCTCTTTTGGCTCACATGGGGCTGAATCACTGGCCGCCAGGCTTCATTTTGTTCTGCCGTTTGTTCGGCTTGCACCGGACGGGGAGCAGTTTGCTGCACCGGTTGTTCCGTCTGTATCGGACGTGGTGTGGTTCGCTGCACCGGTTGTTCCGTCTGTACCGGACGTGGTGTGGTTCGCTGCACTGGTTGTTCCGGCTGTACCGGACGTGGTATGGTTTGCTGCAC
>DYCW01000387.1 GCA_019417865.1 Ruminococcus sp.
ATATAGAGTTTTATATAAAAATAAAAAAAGAAGCTTAATCAGAACCATACGAAAAAGCACATGACTCTTTCTTCGGGCATGTGCTTTTCCTTATAATTCTATTATCTATCATCATGGAATTTCATAATACGAAAATATACTGTCCTGTGGATAAGTTCCAATACAGATACCATTGTCATAAATATCAACATTGCTACCCATCATCAAATCAGAACAACTGAACAAAAAATTGGTTACATTCTTATGTGTCACTAAACTTACTGTTTCCATACCATTCACACAAAATGCCACTGTGTGTTCCTTTGGAATCCCCTGCAATGACTGCAATTGCATCACCGGCTGCACAGCATTGGGCTGTGTATTATTCTTCCCAGCAGCCAATATCATACCACCTTCAATGGAAAGTGCACCAGTATCAGATATCAAACCACCTCGTTCCGCATCCGCCTTTTTTCCGCCGCTTGCAATTACATTTCCACCTGTAATAGTAATCCTGTCCTTGCAGCGAATGCCTGTATTATCTCCTATTGCTGTAATCGTACCACCAGAAATCAATATACTCTTGTGTGCAAAAATTGCTGTCTTTTCTGCTGTCACAGAAAGTGTGCCATTTTCTATCTCCAAATCATTATTGCAGGCAATTCCATGTTCATTGTCACAGAAGACTTCCAAATAACCATTTCCCTTAATCGTCAAGTCATCCCGGCTATAAATAGCTGCATCATTTTCTGCATCGGTTCCATATGCAGTCAGATAATTATTGGTTCCTTCTACTACCGTCACCGTTACTTTATCTGCATTCTGTACCTGAATAGCCGGCATTCCCTGCGACTGAATTGATACTCCTTCCAGTCGCAGTTTTACCTTGTCTTCCTCTCCAACTTGTACACAAATACTGCCATTCCATTCTCCACTGATATGGTATATACCTGCTGCCTGAATCCAGATCACATTACCAGAAACAACAATTCCTTCTCCCTGCATCATACCATCACTAAGAGAAAGATATTTCTCTGTATTCTCCGGCAATATCGGATCTGTTACAATAGGCGATTCTGTCGGCGGTATGGTATGTACTTGTATATTTGTCTTTTCTGTAGCCACTGTAGTTGAAATGTTTTTCTGTCCAGAAGAATTCTGTTTTGTGCCTTCTCCTGCCGACTGTACTACTTGTCCTGTAGCAATCTTTGATGCATTGACATTTTTTACAGATGTTTTTATGCTTTTCTCCGTAGAGATTTTAGGTGCTTTCGTTGTTTTTTCTGTTGTTGTCTTAACAGAAGTAAAGCTGGTCTCTTCTACCATTCTCTGCTTTTTATTATCAAGTGTCAAAGCAGTGGTTCCAATTACTGTCGTATGGAAAGCCTGTGCATCATCTGTTGGAAGCGTCCTGTCTGCACACAGTTCTGAAGTGGCTGTTCCAACATGCAGCCGATTTTCATTCCCCGTTTTCTCTCCGCAGCCTATACTGCCACACATCAAAAGAGCTGCTGTAATCATTACAATTTTTCTTTTCAGTTGCATCAAAATTCCCCCTAATGAAAAAACACTTGTGCCTGTGGCACTTTTCCCAGTAAAAGCAGTGCCACAGAACGCAAGTCTCTATTATTCTATGTAATTAGTTCGTTTCATACACTTTATCATCATAACGAAACAATGTCAAAATAACCGTTAAATTACCATTCATGGTACGGATTTCATCAATAAATTGCTTTTGATCCACATTGTTTTTCATTTCAATGCTATAAATCAACTCGAAAAGCGAACCAAAATTCGTTGTCTTTACTCGACGCAATTTCCAGCTGGTTGTATTTTTATTTAAGACTTCATCAAACAAACCGGTGTAATTCATATCCTCTGGAATGGTAATTTTCAATGTCATACTGCTGGTTTTGCACTTGCCATACCCAAAAAACTCCACCGCCAACAATACTGCTGCTACAATCACGTAGAAGAGGAAAATTAACCAGATATGACCAGCCCCCTCAATACCGCAGATGACACCAGATGCCATTGCAAAGAAAACATAGGTAATATCTTTCGGATCTCCCGGAATGGTACGATATCGACAAAGTGTGAAAACACCTGCCAGGCTTAAGGCACTCGCCATAGAGTTAATCATACTCAACACAATCGCAACAATTGGCGGCAAAATCAAAAGCGTCATCACATAACTCTGGGAATAGCCGCTCTTTCGATGGGTAATGATGTACAACAAACTAATGAGAAAACCCACCAGTACACCAAGCAGAAGGACAATCAAAATGCTTTTTGCATCTGGTGTTGCGGTTGTTACATTATTCATCCATGCAGCCACATTGGAATCCGCATTGGCTGCCGCAACCGGCATCCCTATCCATGATAACAGTTCATTAAACATAAGATAAATTCCTCTTTTCTTCTTCTTTCTTGCCCGTCATTGTATAAAGACGGTAGGCTGTTCCATACTTGGAAAAGCTCACTTTATAGATACGCAATGCTGCCAGTTGCTGTGCCAGCCACATGGGCATTGCACCGCTGATCTTGACTTCCATTAAATGGCTGTCCTTTGGTATCAGCAATGTACCGTAATCACCGCTGCATAGATTTAAATTGGTACGTCGCTGCGTCAGCTGCCGGTCAAACGTCAGACGAAAATTCTTGTCCGTTTTTCCAAAAAAAGCAGCTCGCTGATAACTGATGTATTGCTTAGGTACAAGCGGGTAACGACTGCAAAAGCAATCCAGCTCATCCAGTACCACATGACGAATGTACTTACCATTGTCGGATGGATGCGTACCGTTTTGCATATAGGCTTCTGCTTCTTCCAGCGTCAGTGTAATCCGTCGTTTGTTGACAATCCCACCGATTTTCTTTTTAATTTCCAGAAAGACCAAATCGTCCTCCCTTGCTGGTGACATATAACTTCGCAACCGGATTTTCTCTTTATAATATGGCTTGGAAAGAGAAGTTCTTATGAGGTAATCATCTGGTGTATCATAATAGATATTATAGATACCATAATCCTTTCCACCAACACAGAATGGATCTGGATTCATATACTGCTCCAACTCGGGCAGTAATTTTTGATACTGTGCATCTGTCAATAAAAATTTAATTTCTTCCCGTTGGAAAATTTCAATCGCCATAGTGTTCACCTCCCAACTTTCTCTACGAATATTGTAGCATTCTTTTTGTACATTGTAGTGAATATAGCTTGAAAC
>DYCW01000388.1 GCA_019417865.1 Ruminococcus sp.
CGATTTTTAGCACATCCGACAAATTGCGAAGATGGTTTTTGTGGGAAAAGCCGATATTTGGTGGGGCGTGCCGGACTTGCACCGGCGATGTTGTTCGCCCCATGGAAGCGGTGATCCGCTCACCGCAAAGCGTCATAGAAAGAAAAACTACAGGGTAGTGCTCAAGGTAGGTTTTCCATGTTTTTCTCTTGTGTTATTCGCAGCTCCTGTCGCCGTAACTTTGTAAGTACAAATTGGTCGAAGACTTCCGGCGAAAACAGGGCACGGATTTGCAGCATCAGGATATAAACATCCGCTGCCTCTTCCACAAGGTGTTCCAGAGTCTGTTTTGCGGTATCACTGGGAGCAAAGCAGTACTTGATGACAGCGGTTTGCAGTTCTCCGCATTCCTCTATCGCTTTCAGAATCTGATGTTCTGCACCGTAGTGCGTGGCGATTTTTATGATTCTCTCATCACAGAGACGGTTTAATCCATAATTACATTTCATAAGTGCATAATCAGAATTGCATCGTCCTGATTTATGAGGGCAGCTATCGAAAAATTTACATGGCATTTTTAATCATCCCCCTAAATCAGGGAATGGACATTCCCATCTATAATCATCGAACTCAATTACATCATCTTTAATCACTTCACCATGTTCAATGATAACTTCTTGGTTAAATTCCATTCCTCTTTCGCAGCCATAAAGTCGGAAATCAACGTTGTAATGTTTTGACATTTCAATGAATGGTTCTTCGTCGATTGCCCACGCTGCCTTAAACCGTAATACAAGAATTGTATCTCTTTCGGCGTACCAAAAACAGAGGCATTCATCAGGCTCAATGAAATGCCGCCTTGAATTTTTTATATGAGCCTCCTCTTTTACATGCATCTTAAATACATCCGAACACGTATCATCAAAAACAACTCCATCCTGTACAGGTACATATTCAAAATCTGGAGTGCCGTCAGGTTTTTTTGTAAATTTTCCCTGACAAACTGTTATATTCTCTTTTGCCCAACGTTTCACGTCTTCAAACTTTCCACGTACTTTCAAAGTACCCTCACACCAATTTGGCATATTCAATTACCCCCCATAAGTCCTTTCACTTCATCATAATGTCTCCAATAAGCAAATTGACATGCTGTGTTTCCGCATTCCAAGGCAGCATTTTCTTCTTCACAATGCTTTGAGCCATTGTATATACAATAATCACAAATATCAGGCGTTAACTCTTTTGCTGCAAGTTTCAGCAGCCGTTTCAGCTCTGCATTTTCCTGTTTCATCTGTTCTACCTGATTCGGGGTCAATCCAGTATTCTCATATTCAATAATGTATTCGTCCTTGTGATCACAATGATGACATACATAACCGGAAATATTAGCAAACGGATTCTTAATATCCTTGTTTACCCTAAATTTCCGATGTCTTTTCAATTCTTCCAGCCATTTTGCAAGCTGCAAATGTTCTTCTGCACATTCATCACAACCTTTGTTTGCAACATCATAGCAATGCTGGATCGCTTCATCAATTTTCATTTTCCTCACCTCCAATCGGGCTAAAGTAATTCCTACAATTTGCATCTTCCTGAGTGAGATATACCTTGCCTTTCTCAAAATTGGTGTGTTTCATACAAACAACATTAGGTGCATAGCTATCGGCTTTTTCTCTGATTACGGCAAACTTACAGTTTTTGCAGGTTTTAGACTTCTCCATTTTCCTCATCCTCTCCATTCAGCAAATCACATACTTTCTGTGCGGTTTCTTTTGAATCAAAGTAAACTTGTGCAGCATCTATAGTAAAAAAAATCATATCACAACCCCATTGTTTTTCTCCTTCATCATAACACACAACGTACTTTGTATCATCTGATGACCAATCCGGCACATAATCCGGACAGAACATGTCATGATACTGTTCCAGTTTCAGAAGCATCCGGATTTTCTTTGCGACTTCCTCTGCACGTTCTTTGGTGCGAAAACAGTTGTTGGACTTAATAACACAATCATCAGCATCATCATTTAAGAATACGATATCAATTACAGCAGTATATGGTGTAATATACCAATATTTTTCACCGTTTTTAGGTTTCCACGCTTTCGGCTCGTCCTGTTTCTGAGCAGCCTCTTTCAGTTCTGCAATCTGCTGTTCCAGTTCACTGATTTTTTCCATGATTTCTTTGTTATTCATTCTGATTCCTCCTACCAATCGACAGCCGCATCGATAGCGGCTTTTTGCTGCTCCTGTGATTGTCTTAAATATAGCTGAGTGACATTTACACTGCCATGTCCTAATAAATCGGCTACAAGTGCTATGTTACTGTTGCGTTTCAAAAATTCTATTGCAAAAAAGTGCCTGAAAGAATGCGGATGAACTACTTCTCTTGGTATCCCATACTTATCAGCATATTTTTTTAGTTCTCCCGAAACGCCTCTTGAAGTTATAGGTGTTCCTTTATGATTTTGCATGATAGTTTCATTTACTTCGATTTTATTTAAATAAGGCGTAATGTCTTGAATCAAAGATTTCGGAAAATAAATTGTTCTCATATGTGCTTTAGTGTACATTGTCACACTTCCAGAAATCACGTCTTTTTTTGTAACTCTAAGTGCTTCTGAAATCCTCATACCTGTTTTTGCCAAAAGCATTACATAAGCATACCAGCGTTCATTTCCATCTGCTTTTAACCCAGATATGAGTTTTTCAAACTGCTCTGCTGAGATCACATTGTCTATGTGCGTTTTTTTAGGTTCTTTCACCTGTTTAAGCTTCATAGGAATGTCTTTGAACTTGCAGTAATTCAAAATAGCTGTTATTCTGTTGTTGACTGTTTTAGGCTTAAAGTTATCGATAAGATATTTTTTGTAAGCAATTAGATTGGGTTTAGTGATTTCATCAAACATCTCACTATATTTTTTTACACCTGTAATATATGTATTGATCGAATTTGCAGACATCTCTTCTTCGTAAAGATATTCTCTGAAGCCCTCTATATCAATCATTTTTTTACCCATTCCTTTCCGTCCCACTTGTGCTGAATATGATAAGGATTATGCTTACAGGAAACACATGGCTCTCTGTGCCAACTTGGAAGTGATATAGCAGGAAGCTTGCATTTTTTCATACAGTATGATCCGCAATCGCCGCAGGTATAACCTTTATGCTCTGAATGAACATAGTTTTCGATATTGTGTATCTCCGCACCACATAATTTACATACTTTTGCCATGTTCTTTTCTCCATCTCTCTATATTTCTGCTCTCCATTTCTTTTATTCTTTCGTTATGCCTTTTAAAATTCTCGCTTTCCCTCGCTTTTCTCAAATTTTTCATTATTATCTCGTAGTGCTTTTTACAAACTTTTTTCCGTTAATTCTTGCCGCACCACAAAAATAGCAAACGTCCGCATATTCTCGTTCTTGCCTTTTTGTATTTCTCGCTTTCTGGCGTCTAGAATTTGCTCTAAAACAGTCCTCACAGGTCACTCCGTGATTTGCTTTTCTTTTTCTGCAAACAATACAAAGACCTTTTGACCTTGCTTCATCACGAAGTTTCTTTTGATGCTCTTTGGCATGCTTTTTAGCGGATTCACTTCTGTTTTTGTATAAAGAACTATCGTAATATACTTTGTCATTTATGCAATCATCATGAACGCAATTTAAGCAATCCATATTACATACTTTCGACATGTTATTCCTCCAAATCCATCTTTGCACCACAGTCAGGGCAATAATTTTTCATCTTTTCAAAACTCCTTTTGATTTTCCTCTTTCGTCCACGATTTCAATTTGCATTTTGATTTCATGTAAGTCAATTCCATAAGTCTCTTTCAAATGCAGAATCTGTTCCTTTGCACTGGGATGTTTCCCGAAAATCGGCGGCATTTCTGCGATTGCCTTGACATTCTCATACAGGTCTGTCAGCCGTTTCCCACGCCATTTTTTATGCCATTCCAGAGCAGTCATAGTCATGGAAATGCCTTGCAATACAGCAGATTCGAAAATGCATTTTACTTCTGCTTCGGTGTACAGATTCTTTTCTTTTAGGTTTGGATTTTTCATATCACCGTCCCTTTCTTCTGTCCTGTAGTGCCAGTGCAATGGGAATCACACTGGCTTACAGGCTGTGCTTCTTGATTACAATGGATTTGGCAGCGGCATCCAAGCTACGACATCCAGAGTAGCAAGGTTTTCTGCCTCTTCTTCAGACATCCAGTCCGCAACATTAAACGCTCTGTGTGCGGCAGAAAAAATGGAAATGTAAAATTCCGGTTTTCTGTGCTTTGGGTTGTCTTGATAGAATCTTTGAATCAAGTATTCTCCGCTTTTTTTCGGAAGCTGTTCCGATACTGGAATCCATTCTGTTTTATTCAAGTGTTCCACCTTCCCTTCCGTTTTCATTTCAAACAATTTTTCCTTTGTAAAGTCCTTCCAGTTGTAACAACTCCAGCATTGCTTTTTGTTTGCTGTTGAGCGTTCCAACATATGCTACGTCCCAAACAGCAACGCATCCAGTTATTTTGGTCAGCCAGAGAGTTACATCGCACCAGTACGCCATCGGACACTTGTCAGATAGTTCTTCTTGTGTAAGATGCAGCTTTTTGGCGGCATAGTTTCTCAACCACATTTGATGAGAGGGGACGGCATAATGAGCGTCCCCATTCTCATCTAATACAATTTCCAAATAGTCAACAAAAGTACGCTTGTGTGTTTGTATGTCAAAAGGTTTTTGCATCACAGTTCTTTGTGTATCAAAATCAATCATTAGCAGCTACCTCATTTTTTATCTGTTCCCATGCCATTTGCAACCCAACCAACCACAGGATGATTCTGGTAGCAAGGTACCGCCCAGCCTTGCAAAGCAACTCCCCATAATCTGGACAAATTTCTGACAGTAAACAATGCGAATCATCTGAAACAGTTCTAAACCCGTCAAAACCGGTGAATTGTTCCATCAGTTCCTCTAAGCAATCATGTCGTTCTTCTTTCTCTTCATCGGAAAGCGTTACATCTTCCGGAAATAAAATTTCTTCTAATTCTTCTTGTGCAATCTCCTCGTCATAGTAATATTTATCCGTACTGCATTTAATTTTTTCGACAAAATAGTCGACCTTGTTAATGTAACCGGACAATGCTTGCAAGGTTGCATGCTCTGTTAGTTGTACCACTGCCGTACCCAAATCACCAGATAGGTACAGGCAGCCACGACTTTCATCAAACACATACCGTACATAGTGATTTGAGGAGCCGTCTTCCCTCCGCCAATCCAAAGTAGAGATACCGTCAAGCTGACGAAAAACCGCTTTGTGGTGCGAGAACACCATTTTTGCATAAGAAATCTGTTGTTCTCTTCGAGTGATTCTGTCCATTTGATTTTCCTCCTATTGGAACTTCTACCCCAGTGGGGCAGAAGTTAGTTCATTTTTGATTACCAGTTTTCTTTTTCCAAGCATATTGATTTTCCTCTTATTGGAACTTCTACCCCAGTGGGGCAGAAGTTCATTTACCGGTTTAAACGAACGCTTTCGGTGGTCTTTGCAGTTCGGTGTTTACCGGTTTCCATAAATGCAGGCAGTACGGATGAAGGTTTACATATTCCGACTTTGGTGGATGATACTGTACCACGCATTCCTCCTCGCCCCAGAACATATTCTTTACTCTGCACATTTCATCCCATGTTGGCACACGGTTTGCATAGGATACCGAAACATGCTCCCAATCTCCACCCCATGAAACAACGACCACAGCTGGTTTCCCTTTTGCTCCATGCAGAAATAACCAACCGGCAAGCCCGTCATTCCCTTCGTCTGTTATCAGTAAGCCAGTTTGCTTTCTGATTTCCTCTAATTTTTTCATTGAGTTTCCTCCTATTGGAACTTCTACCCCAGTGGGGTAGAAGTTGAATTTTCGTTTTATGTGGATTCCTCCGGATAGCGGACTTGCATTGTGTATTGTAGCAGTTCGAGTACACATCTGCGACCAGCTTGCAATTCCATCGCCACCCATTCTCCTCTTGCAATTGCCCGTTCAAAAGATTCTATGTCCGGCAGTTGCAACGAATCCAGAGTTTCTTTCATGGCATCCGGAATCCGTGGTGGTTGTTTTGCAGGCGGTTTTTGTTCCGGCTCTGATTCTGCCTCCGGCTCCCATTCCGTTTCCGGCTGTACAGGTTTTTGCTCCGAAAAAATGGCGTCTAAATCAGTTTTAGATTGGATTTGCCCATCTGCAAACGCTTGTCGGAGTTGTTTTGCTCTTTTTTCGGTCAGAAGTTTCCGAATGATATCGTAATTTGTATCGGTTTCCGGTGTTCGTTCCAATAGATATTCTGCTAACAGTGCCTGTCCATCTGACGGAATAAAGGATAATTCCACGCCGGCTCTGACGGAAAGCCCTGCATCAATCCAATTCTTGATTTCCTGATGCAGGGAATCAATCCGCACCAATCGGGTTACGGAATTTCGGCTTAATCCATATTCCCTGCCGACCTTATCTGCGGTCAGTGTGGGTTTGTAGCTTCCGTGTTCCAGTTCCTGCAACTCTTTCAGAATGTCATTCCGCTTGCCCTGTGAGAACATCTGATTTCTTCGCATGGCAACGACTGCTGCCTGTTCGCTGATTTTCAGATTGTCAAAACCTCTCTGCATGAGGTTGGATTCCACCACATACATTTCCGCTTCTTCTTCCGTCAAGCCGTTCTTCACGATTGCAGGAACGGCAGCCAGTCCTGCCAGCTTGGAAGCGTTCCAGCGGTTGTGCCCCACAAGGATTTCATAATCTCCCATACAAGGCCGCACGATGATGGGAACCAGCACACCATTCTGCCGGATAGACTCCACCATATCAGAAAGCCGCTCGCCGTCATACAGCTTGAACGGATGCTTGTAATAGGGCACCAATCGGTCTACCGGAATTTGCTGGATTTGATTTTCACTGCTGCCCAGCATGGCATTTAAGTTGAACGCCATATCAGAACCCCCTCTGCAGGAGTTCTTCTGCAAGCTGCACATACTCTGTGCCTAACTTGGTGTTGGTTGGAATGGCGGTCTGTTCTTCCACGCTGCGTGCAGCGGAAACGCTGTGATGAATGCACGTGGTAAAAACGGCGTTTCCATAGTGTGCAATCAGCGTTGCAAGGTTGTTTCGGCTGACGTTTGTATTTGTCACCATTGTCGGCAGAATGCCGGCAAGGCTCAAGTCCATGTTGACGGTTGCCCGCACCTGCCGCATGACGTCCTGCAAAGCAGTCAAGCCGGAAACGGCAAACTTTTGTACTTGCACCGGAATCAGAAGTGCATCTGCTGCCGTGAGGGCATTTAAAAGTAGCACCCCCAAGGATGGCAGACAATCCAGCAGAATGTAATCATAATCCTGTTTCACGCTGTCCAGAATCCGCTTGATGATAGATTCCCGTGACAGGGCGTTTTGCATGGCGATTTCTGCACTGGCAAGCTCCAGTGTGGCAGGCAGATAGTCCACCTGAATTTCTTTGCAATACCGGATGGTATTTTCGATTTTTTCCCGGGATAAAGTGGCGGTCAGTACGACATCCTGAATCAGATCCGCCATGCTCATGGCATCGGTGTCGGTGAAGCCGCAGTATTCTGACAGGTTTCCCTGTGGGTCAAGGTCTGCCAGAAGCACACGCTTTCCCTTTCCAGCCAGTGCAGCAGCGAGATTGTAGGCAGTGGTGGTCTTTCCCACGCCACCCTTCTGGTTTGCGATTGCGATAGTAGTAGCCATTTTTGTTTCCTCCTATATTTTCTCTATGGTAATAATTTCGATTTCTTCCGCATCGGTCGGGAACTGTTCCTTGATTTTCTGCTTCAGCACGGAACATAATTCCGACTCGCTTTCTGCTTCCAGTTCTGCGACCGATTGGGCACCGTCTATCAGACAGTACACAAGATACTTATTTATGATGTAACACCTCTTCCATGCGTTGGATGTAGGAAAGCAGCTGGCGGTTGCTGCGTTCCAATTGGGAGACACGCTTCCGCAGTAGTCCGGTTTCTTTGCTTTGCAATCCAAAATAGCTCCGGTATCCATGCAGTTCCTGCGTTACCGCCTCTTGTTCCTGTATCTTAGCTTCGCATTTTTGCAGTGCTTTTTTGTCATTGCACCGCTTTCTGGATGCGGCTTTTTGCGTTCTGCGGTGTGTCTTTTGACAGGCAGGGCATCGTTTGAGGGGATTGAAACGATGGTCTCCCAGCTCCTCTCTGGTTCCAAGAAAGATACCGCAGTCTTCGCAGTATTTACAGTCCGGCATCCTCGATCATCTGACGGATCAGCTCCCCTCCCCTGTCCGTTTTGTCCTCGTTTTGTCCACCGTTTTGTCCCGCACGTCCTGCCAATTTTTCAAAGTCGGATTGCAGGGAAGTGATTAAAGCATCTCGTTCCTGCACTGCAAATTGTACAAAGAGTTCCGACTTGCCGCCCACATGAGCCGACAGCGAACGGACGGTATCATTCTCGTCCCGATAGGAAATCTCTACCCGATCGGCACGTTCATCATATTCTGCACAGCTGCCGGATACCCGCACATTGCTGATGAACCGATTCAGTTCCTCAATGCGTTTCCGCTTTTTCTGGATTTCATCCAGTGTATCTGTGGCTTCCTGATATCGGAGTTCCGGCGTGGTTGGCTTCGGCTGTTCCGGTTGCTGTGGCTGCTCCAAGCGTGCTTTGCGGTATTTGTAAAACCGATAGCCCAGATAGGGAATGCCATATACAGCAAGCACCCCGATGAAAATTTGTAAGTCAGCGTTCAAAATTTGCTCCTCCTCTCTTGACAAGGAACAAACAATGTGCTACAATGAAAATGCGATTAACATTGTAGCCAATGTTTGCTTATATCCGCTGCTGAGTCCTCACACTCGGCGGCGGATTTTTTTTGCTGCTGATGGAGCTGCCGGAAGGCAGCATCCATGTATTCCTCCCATTCTGGCGTACCGGGCACTGGAGCCATCACGGAGTAATCTGTGGGGCAATCTCCGACTTCGATGTTTGGCACAAGAGAAGCGTAAGCCGCTGCATTTTCGGAAATGTATTTGACTTTTTTCGGCTTCCATCCCTGTCTTATCCGTTGTAAGTCCTGCTTGCACCACTTTGTCAGCATGGCAAAATGATTTTGGTAAGTCCGTTTGTTTTCGTGCATAAAGCTGGAGAAGCTCGTCAGTGTGACATCCAACTGTTCTCCATACCAGCTTTTCAGCTGGTTGTACTCCGATGCAGTCAGGTAGACGTTCTGGAATTCTCCGAATGTCAATTTTTTTTCCTGCTTCTCCGAGGGCGGCTTGCCGTGCTCTCTTCCAGAAGAAGAGATACTCCCTATATACTTGTTAGGTATCATTTTTTGACTGGGGCATTCCGGTTTTTTGACTGGGGGGCGTTCAAAATTTTTGGTCTGCGGCGTAAAAAAATTGGACCGTTCGGTCTGATTTTCAACAGTTTCAACAGTCTTTCCACAATTCATTTCCACAATCTGTGGAAAACAACCTTTTTCCTGTAAAGCTGTCAGATTGACACCATAATGGTTTCTCAATCCACCATCTGCATCTCTGGTCTGCTGCTTATAGATTAGCCCGTCTTTTTCCAACGCTTTCAGGTTGTTGATGGCGGTCTGCTTCGTACACTTGACCGCATCGGCTAAGTACTCTAAGCTGCCATTGCACGCTTTTCCTTTTCTGGAAAAGCTGTAGATTGCGGCAAACAGCAGCAGTTTCGTACCGCCCAGTCCCAGTTCGTTCACCATAAAGTCTTCGATTATGTAGAAGCCTTTGAATTTGCTCGCACGCATATGATTTTCCTCCTTTTCTTTTTTGCACGCAGCCATTTTTTATAGGCTGCTTTGTTTACGGGGTCTTGGTAGAATTCTACTGCCAGAACCATTACTTTGAATTCGACGGTTTCCATGAAAGCATTTATCTTCTCTTCTGTGACGACCTTTGCCGCTTCTTTCTCATCAAGTCCCGGCGGTGTCAGTAAATACCTTGCATAGTCCCGCTCCCATTTTTTCTGTCTTCTGCTTTTCATCCTACACCTCCCTTTAGGGAGCCGCTGATACGCTCAGCGGCTGAAGCGTATTTACATAGAAAGGGGTGTCGTGTCGGTTTTGTTTTACGCCGCACCGACACTACGGCGATTGGAATGCCGCTGTTATCGTACAACGGCTTAGAAACGAATGCTATCGCTCTCAGCAATGGGAGGGATGGATTTTCGAGTCCACCGAAACACGCAGCCAATACACGTGGTTTTTAAGTCAGCCATCTCCGATATTTTGCGTCCTCGGCTTACAGACAACTGACAGGCTTTGGTCTGGATACGCTCCAGACGGGCGGAAGATGCAGCCTCTAAGTCCATCTATCTGCTGTTTTCAGTGGTTGGCTGCTTTCCCTCATGCAAGTATGTACGCTTTTTGCATGAGCCTGACACGCTCCGGAAACGTGGCGTACATTGTTCTTGGGATGCCGCTGATAACGCTCAACGGCGAGAGAAGCGATAAAGTTGTTTCTTTCCTGTCCTATTGGATGACATGTACTTTCCAGATACGAGCAAGATCACGGAGAAATAAGTTATCTCCAAGTTTGAGATATTCCTTTCCTTTTTCATCCATATCAATATCCACGTCATTCCAGTCCGTTTTGATGTGTTCTCCATTCAGCTCCCGAACCCGATATTTCCGGATTCCCATGTAATACACCCAGTTTGGGATTTCATTGGGAAAAAGTTGTGGTGTTACGATGATACCGTAGGCACCGTTGGAGAACTTGACTTCCAGTGTATAGATGTTTTTTTGACTCATGTTCCTGCACCTTCTCTTTCTGTTTTTTCCTCTGGATGAATATCCCATCCGCCGTTTTCTCGCCTGTGATAGTGCCAGATATCGCCGTTGGAGTAGGTGACTGCTGCACGATCCGGTGCATCCTTTTTCCGCATAGCGTCCAGAAATTCCGCTTCCGTCATCTGGACTTCCTCTGTGCTTGTCTGTTCACCGACAAGCTCCTCACAGCTGACACGCAGGAAGTTTGCGATTCTCATCAGTACATAGGCGTTTGGGACGCGTCCTCCAGTTTCATACATGGCTATTGTAGACTGGGCGACTTGTACGGCTCTTGCAAGTTCTGCTTGCGAATACTGATTTTGTTCCCGTAATTTTCGTAGATTATAGGCTAACGACACAATATTCCTCCTTATCTTTTATTTTGTGATATTTAATCCATTAGTGATTGACAGCCCTTGCAAAAAACCGTATAATTGAAGTAGGTGTATTTTGACAATTATACGGTTTTTTTACATTCTGGTGCAGGATGTTTCAGCTCATCAGCCTTTGCAAACCTTATCAGGGCTGTTCGTCTGAACTGGTTTTATTATAACCTACATTTTTGTAGATGTCAATAGCAAATCTACATTTATTTAGATTTCCGTTTGAATGCACAATTTTTCTCATTGTATTATGTATAATTTGCACAATGTACGAGGTGAATTTCAATGTTTTGGGATATTTTTTACGCATTGTGTGTGGAAAAGGGTACTACACCAAATGCCGTATGTAAAAAATTAAATTTATCAAATGCAACTGCAACGCATTGGAAAAATGGAACAATGCCAAAAGGCGATGTGTTGTCAAGTATAGCAGATTACCTTGATTGTTCTGTTGATTATCTGTTAGGAAGAACGGATGAACCGCATATGATGGCTAAAAAAAATTGCAATTATGGGAATAGTGTTGCCTTTGGAGATCGCTGTAACAATAACAGCGTTGAGATTGGAAATGTGAAAGAACATGCTGAAAGCGAAGCAAAAAACGAGGATGAAGAATTATTGCAGCTGTTTCATTCGCTTCCAATTTACTTGCGTGCCGAGTTTATTCTTGCGATGCACGATAAAGTGATAGAGCAAAAGGAAAAAGAGAATACTAAAGATACAAATTGAATTGGGGATATCTATTATGAGTAACAGTCTTGTAAACGTTATTTTTTGGATACTTACAGTGGCATGCTGCTTATTGGCAATTATAGGAATTGCTAACGGTTCTTTTAGTATGTTTTTATTTCTATTTGTTGCCGCTATTGGATTTTGCCCTAAGATTCATTTAGAAGATAAATTTGCTGCAAAGATAGAAAAAAAGCACCGAAAAAAAATGCTATTTCTGATAAGTTGTTTGCTTGCATTTTGTGGGCTGGTTTCTTTTTTCCGCATTTCCGATTCAAACCAAAATGATTATAAAGATGTTAATCATGTAGTTAGTTCTTCGGAAGAAAACACAACGATTCAGCTTACCGATACAATTGAAACTACTGTAATTACAACAGAAACCGTTTTAGAAACAGGCATGGACAACCAGATTTCAGCAGAATTTGAATATGATACACTAC
>DYCW01000389.1 GCA_019417865.1 Ruminococcus sp.
AAGATGGAAACAGGTTTCAAGTGCTGACAATAATGCTTTGTCAAGGTATAAGATTAAAGAAATTTGGCATGTGATTACATATGATAAGGATCTTAGTGATGATAAGATTACGATGTTAGGACAGCAACGACAGATTTTTTATCTTGATGATAATAGTGAAAGATACCAAAGTGCAAGTTCACATATTGGTATGAAAGATTATGTCAGACCATTAAGTCAACTAATTTCAGATATTCGTAAAGAGCAGAAAGGTAAATCTAAGTGATTTTAAAAACGGCGGCATTAGTTGTCGCCGTTTTTCAATAACAGAAAGGAAGTTATCTATGTCTTTATGGGCAGGAAGATTTTCAAAGGAAATTGATGCGGGTGTGAATGCCTTCAACTCCTCCATCGCCTTTGATGCGAGAATGTACCGGCAGGATATTCAGGGCAGTATTGCCCACGCCACCATGCTGGGCGACTGTGGGATTATTTCCAAGGAGGACAGTGCACAGATTATACAGGGCTTACAGGAGATTCTGGCAGATCTGGACAGCGGCAAGCTGGCGTTTGACCCCAATGCGGAAGATATTCATATGTTTGTCGAAGCAGAACTGACCAAGCGGTACGGCGATGTCGGCAAGCGGTTACATACCTCTCGTTCCCGAAACGACCAGGTCGCATTGGATCTGCGGCTGTATCTGCGGACAGAAATTGCAGAAATCCGTACACTGGTGCAGAAACTCTGCAAAACGCTGGTGAACGTGGCAGAGCAGCACACGGAAACCGTCATGCCGGGCTATACCCATTTGCAGAGAGCACAGCCAGTAACGTTTGCACACCATCTGTTGGCTTATGTGCAGATGTTATTGCGAGATTTGGGCAGACTGGATGACACCGAAAAGCGGATGAATGTCTGCCCGCTGGGCAGCGGTGCATTGGCAGGAACAACGTATCATATCAATCGGGAACAAACCGCAAGTCTGCTGGGCTTTACTGCACCAATGGCAAATAGCCTGGACGGCGTTTCTGACCGGGATTACTGCATTGAACTGGCAAATGCCATTTCGATGATTATGATGCACCTGTCCCGTTTTTCTGAGGAAGTCATTCTTTGGTGCTCCTGGGAATTTAAGTTTATTGAATTGGATGATGCGTTTGCGACGGGTTCTTCGATTATGCCGCAGAAGAAAAATCCAGATATTACGGAATTGATTCGGGGTAAGACCGCACGGGTTTACGGTGATTTGCAGACCTTGCTGGTGATGATGAAGGGAACACCGCTTGCATACAATAAGGATATGCAGGAGGATAAAGAGGCAATTTTTGATGCCGTGGATACGGTGAAGCTGTGTCTGGAAACCTTTATCCCGATGATTGCCACCATGACCGTCAGAAAGGACAATATGCGTGCCGCTGCTGCAAGGGGCTTTATCAATGCAACGGATTGTGCCGATTATCTGGTCAAGAAGGGAATGCCGTTCCGGGATGCCTATAAGATTTCCGGCACATTGGTTGCAAAGTGTATTCAAGAGAATCTGACACTGGAAACCCTGCCATTAGCAGAGTATCAGGCAATGACACCGCTGTTTACCGAGGATATCTATCAGGCAATCAGTCTGGAAACCTGTGTGAAAGGCAGAGTCTCTCAGGGGGGACCCTCTCCAGAAGCCGTTGCAGTACAGCTGGAACAGGTAAAGAAGATACTGGCAGAATGGGAATAAGCTGCCAATGAAAAAACGATTAAAATGGATTGTTCCGCTCTGCTGCCTTGCTGTACTGGTGCTGATACTGGGCGAATGCCTGATTGGTCTGGTCTGGAATTTAGGCATGACAGCGTCCAGAATCTGGCTGATTGTTGTCATTGTTGCCACCTGTGCGGTGAGTGTCTGGCTGGGCATACGGAACGAAAAGGAATGAAAGCAATGGGAGTAAACGTATTTATTGATGGACAGGCTGGGACAACCGGTCTGCGGATTTTAGACCGGTTTGCCAACCGGAACGAGATTACTTTGCTGCAAATTGATCCGGAAAAGCGGAAGGATGCAGCAGAACGGAAGCGGCTGATTAACAGCAGCGATTATACATTTTTGTGTCTGCCGGATGCAGCCGCCAGAGAAGCGGTTTCATTGGTGGAGAATCCACATGTTCGTATCATTGATGCTTCAACGGCACACCGTACCAATCCGGACTGGGCATATGGATTTCCGGAACTGTCGGCAGCACATCGAGAGAAGATTCGTACTTCTAATCGGGTTGCTGTGCCAGGCTGTTATGCCAGCGGTTTTAATGCATTGGTGTATCCCTTGGTGCAGCATGGTGTGATTGCACCAACTTATCCAGTGCAGTGCTTTGCTGTCTCTGGCTACAGCGGCGGCGGAAATAAAATGATTGCAGAAATCGAATCGCCGGACTGTCCGGCAGAATCAAAAAGCCCGAGATTTTACGGCTTGGCAAACAATCACAAGCACCTGCCAGAGATGCAGAAAATTTCTGGTCTGGCAAATAAGCCGATGTTTACGCCGATTGTAGACGACTTTTTCAACGGTATGGTGGTTTGCGTATCGGTACAGTCTGCAATTGCAGGACATACTGTGACACCGGAAGCGGTACATGCCATGTTTGCAGAACACTATCAAGGGCAAAATTTCGTGCAGGTGATGCCGCTGCTTTCGGCAGAAGAAATGACCCCGTTCAAACTTTCGTCCAATGATTTGCGGGATACCAATCTGATGCAGATTTTTGTGTTCGGCAGTGCCGATCAAGTATTGCTGTGTGCAAGGCTGGACAATCTCGGAAAGGGTGCGTCTGGTGCAGCCGTGCAGTGCTTGAATATTATGATGGGCTTGGACGAGACAACAGGTCTGCTGTAATGGCAACGTGGATGGTACATCTGCGGATGGCAGATGCTGTCCGGCAGCAGTTGCCGTGGATTCGTTTGCTGCCGGAGCTGCCGTTTACTGTGGGCAATCTTGCACCGGACGGCGGTGTAGAGATTGCACCGCATGTGTATGAGCCAGATTCTGCAACGACCCATTGGACACCGACTGGAAAGAAACGGGATATTGATGCAGAAGCGTTTTATCAGGCGTATTTGCAGGAAAACATTCTGACAGCAGATGCAGAGGCATTTTATCTGGGCTATTATGTGCATTTATTGACGGACGTGCAGTGGATTCAGCAAATATTACAGCCATTGAAACAGAAAATCGGCATTGTACATTTTACGGGGACACCTTATGATGCGATGCTCCGGCAAAATTTAACTTATCTGGAACAGGCGTATTGCAAAGAAGCGAAATCGTTTCCGGCGTGGGAGCAGGTGCAGAAAGCAAAGCTGTTCCCCAATCGGTATTTGCCCTATTATAGGGAACATACATTTACTGAGAAGCTGAAAGAACTACGGCAGCGATACGCAACGCCAGTGGAAAAGCCAGTAGAATTTCTGGTGACAGCAGCAGAGCTGGACAGTTTTGTAGAGCGGACGGTACTGCAAATTATAGACGTACTTGAGAAAAAGGGAGACATCCATCACAATCAGGAAAAGAGGAATGGAAATGAAAGCATTTGAGGGCTATTCTTACATAGACGGCGGGATTTGTGCTGCAAAGGGATTCCAGGCAAGTGGGATGTACTGCGGCATTAAAAAGACAATGGCACCAGATAGCAATGGCGGGGAAATCGGCAGCGAAAAAAATGACATTGCATTGGTGGTTGCCGATGTATGCTGTAATACTGCTGCTGTTTACACACAAAACAAAGTAAAGGGTGCACCAATTTTGGTGATGCAACGGCATCTGGCGGCAACGGGCGGCAAGGCAAGGGCACTCATTGCCAACTCGAAGAATGCCAATACCTGCAATGCAGATGGTGTCGAAAAGGCAGAGGCAATGTGCAAACTGACCGCCGAGGCACTGGGCATTGCACCAGAAGAAGTTATGGTCATGTCGACTGGCGTCATCGGACAAATTTTGCCGTTAGAGCCGATTGAACAGGCAATTCCAACCTTGTGCAAAACGCTGTCACCGACTGGCAACCTTGCGGCAGCCACCGCTATTATGACCACGGATACCGTTTCAAAAGAAGTTGCCGTTTCTTTTTCACTGGGCGGAAAGACCTGTCATCTTGGTGGTATGGCAAAGGGCAGCGGTATGATTCATCCAAATATGGCAACGACTTTGAACTGTATTACCACAGATGCTGCCATTTCTGCAAAGATGCTGCAAACGGCATTGTCAGATGTGGTGAAGGTTACTTATAACTGTCTGTCTGTAGATGGTGACCAGTCCACCAATGATACCTGTATGGTAATGGCCTCCGGTCTGGCAGGGAATGCAGAAATCACAGTAGAAGATGCAGATTATGCGGTATTCCGGCAGGCATTGTACATTGTCATGATGAATCTGACCCGTATGCTGGCAAAGGATGGCGAAGGGGCAACAAAGCTGTTGGAATGTACCGTGTCGGGTGCAAAGGATTTGGATACCGCCATTGTGATTGCAAAGAGTGTGGTTTGTTCTCCCTTGTTGAAGTGTGCAATGTTTGGTGCAGATGCAAACTGGGGCAGAGTGTTGTGTGCCGTGGGTTATGCACCGGCAGAATTTGACATTCATGCAGTATCCGTAACCTTGGCATCCCGTGCCGGTTCTGTTCTGGTTTGTGAGCAGGGTGCAGGCGTGGCATTTTCCGAGGAAGCGGCAAAGAAGGTGCTGCTGGAAGAGGAAATTCAGATTTTGATTTCTGTGGGAGATGGAGCAGGTACCGCAACGGCATGGGGCTGTGATCTGACCTATGATTATGTGAAAATCAACGGAGACTATCGTTCCTGATCCATGGGATGAGAAAGATCCTGTAGTTTGGCTGTACGCCGAAGGCGAATTGCGGTCAAGCTGGCTCAGCTTGGCGAGGGTGATTCCCCACGGTGTGGGGAAATGTCGGCGTAGCCGACAAAGGGGAAGGGCATCCTCTAAATAGGGGAACAAGCTGTTCCCCTGCAAAGTGAACGAGTTGGAATCGGTAAACGAACGAGGAACAAGATATCGCTGTCCGCCCTCTGAAAAGACAAAACGGTATGTAATACAGAAATTTAGTGTGGTCAGACTGTAAATTGAGACACAGAATAGGGCGGACAGCGGACACAGGCAGACAGCGAAGCGAATCTGCCGGCGGCGTTTGAACTGTTTGATTTAGAATGAATTCACATCTATTGAAATGTATAGAAAGGGGTATTACAGAGTGGAGGAAAATTACAATAAGCTGCGTGCACAGGTTCTGGTGGACGCATTGCCTTATATTCAAAAGTATAATGATAAAGTTGTGGTGGTCAAATACGGCGGAAATGCCATGACCAATGAAACCCTGAAACAGGCTGTCATGAGCGATATTGTCCTGCTGTCGCTGGTGGGCGTAAAGGTTGTGCTGGTGCATGGCGGCGGCCCGGAAATTACGGATATGCTGAACCGATTGCAGATTGAAAATAAGTTCATCGGCGGTCTGCGTTATACCGACAAGGAAACGGTAGATGTCGTAAAGATGGTACTTGCCGGAAAAGTCAACAAGGAGTTGGTTACCCTGCTGAGCCGCAATCGTGGCAAGGCACTGGGTCTCTGCGGCATTGATGGCGATATGCTGCGGGCAGAGCGGAAATTCGGTGCAAATGGGGAAGATTTGGGCTATGTTGGGGATATTGTCAGTGTGAATGAACAACCGATTTTGGATGCTCTTTCCAACGGTTATATTCCGGTCATTGCTACGGTTGCCTCTGACGAACTTGGTCAGACCTATAACGTCAATGCCGATACGGCAGCCGCCCGGATTGCGGCACAGTTGCGGGCAGAAAATCTGATTTTGATGACAGATATTGCTGGATTGCTGCGGAATAAGGAAGACCCCTCTACTTTGATTCCCTATGTCAATGTCAGCGAAGTACCGTTCCTGAAGCGGAAAGGTATTATCTCCGGTGGTATGATTCCAAAAATTGACTGCTGTGTGGAGGCGGTTCGCCGTGGTGTCAAGAAGACTGCGATTATTGACGGTAGAGTGCCGCATTCGATTTTGATTGAAACGCTTTCCAGTGAGGGGATTGGTACGCAGTTTCGGTAAGCGACGACAGAAATGAGGAAATCATGAAACACGCTTGTCCCCAGTGTGGGAAAAAATTTGACTATGAAAAAGAGGGCTGGATTTGCCCGTTTTGTGGGATCGTGGTACTTGCCAGTACAGAGCAGGAAATGCATCAGGCAGAACAGCTGAAAAAAGAGCAGAAAAAAGAATCACAGGCGTTTCCCGATCAGACGTATCGTGTGCCGCAGAGAACCACCGTACGGAAAAACGTCAGGAATAAGTTGGTCAGTATGTTGTTTTCTCTTCTGCTGATACCAGTGATTTTGCTTGGCGTTTTGATTGGGACAGCGTTTCCAAAGCTGCAAAGGCAGATGGAGGAGCGAAAACAGCAGATGGAAACGGGTGTTTCCTATGTAACGGAACAAGCCGAAATGAAGAAAACCCTTTCTGTTCCGCCGTATACGCTCTGTATTCAGCAGGCATATTTATATCCCACGGCTCTGGCTGCTCCACCGAAAAACGGACAGTATCTTGCCGTTTCCTACAGCAATGCCGGAAAAAACTCCAAGAGCAGCATTCAGCGAATCAAGGATGTGGCATGGGCGGCTTTACGGGATGATACAACAGGCAGTTATCTGTTGCCGTTATATATCGGCGATATCAGCGGCAGCGAAACGGTACAGCAGGCATTAAGGGAACAGGGAATTGACCAGGAATTTCGGTCAGAGAGCGGCATTCTGCTGTTTTTGTTACCGGATACAGCGGATTTAGACACACTGACACTTTGTGTGTTTGCTGGAACGGAGAGCGAAAACAACCATACCTATGGTCGGGATGCGGTCAATATTGAACAGATGTATGAAATTCCGTTGACTGTGACAGAAGCACCGGAGGGAACGACAGCATGAGAAAAAACAGAACAAAGAAACCATTTCGGACGGTATTTATGATCGTGGTGTTGTTACTGGTGGCAGAAATTGCAGTTTGGGGCTGGATGTCAGAGCAGTATAACCATACTGGAAGTGTACTGGATGCAGACCTGCGGATTGAAGAAGCGGTTTTGTATACGGGCATGTCAAATAAGGAAGATGCACAGCAGGCGGAACGCTATTTGATTGCGTCTTTGCATAACAACGATACCAGGACAGAACAGTTTTTGCCGAATCTCTATGTCACGAAGGAAACAGAGCCGTATATTGACGGGGAATCCTTAGTGCCGATGTCCTATTATGAGGCAATCAATGCGGCAGGAGCAAGTAATTTTGACTATTATCTTTGTATTCCGCCGGGGCAGACGGTAAAGGTTTTCTATACCTTGACGGAACAGGATTGTATGGAGCTGGAAGCGATGCAGCAGGAGGGCGGACAGTTGTATGTGTATCTGCCAGAACGAGAGACAATGCAGCCGGTTTGTGTACCAGTGCAATCTATAGAAATTGCAGCAAGCTGAGCCATCTTGACTGCACGCAAATCCATGCATGCACGTTATTTACAGGAAAACAATCGGAGAAAAGGGAGGAATTTCATATGACGACACAGGAAAAACTGAATCAGTCTGTCATGGGTACCTACGGAAGGTTTCCGGTGGTACTGGAACAGGGCAAGAATGAGGCTTGCCGGGATGAAACCGGAAAGCAGTATATTGATTTCGGCAGCGGCATCGGGACAACATCCCTCGGCTACTGCAACGAAAAGTGGGTGAATGCGGTTTGCCATCAGGCACAAACTTTACAGCATACGTCCAACTTATACTACACCAAAGTACAGGCAGACTTTGCAGAGGCACTTTGCAAGGCAACCGGGTATCAGAATTTGTTTTTTTGCAACAGTGGTGCAGAAGCAAATGAATGTGCGATTAAGCTGGCGAGAAAGTACAGCTTTGACAAATATGGCAAGGGACGGCATAAGATTCTGACGTTGGTCAACTCCTTTCATGGCAGAACCATGGCAACCCTTTCCGCAACCGGACAGGATGTCTTCCATAACTATTTCTTCCCGTTTTTAGAGGGATTTGACTATGTGAAAGCCAATGACATTGCGGATTTGGATGCGAAACTGGATGATACCGTCTGTGCCGTTCTGATGGAATATGTACAGGGGGAAGGCGGTGTCATGGCACTGGAGCAGGCGTTTGTGGATGCCGTCTATGACCGTTGTGGAAAACGGGATATTTTGGTGATGACGGACGAGGTGCAGACGGGCATGGGCAGAACGGGCACGCTTCTAGCTGGCGAACAATTCGGACATCATGCCGATGTGGTGACACTGGCAAAGGGGATTGCAGGCGGACTGCCGATGGGAGCGTGTCTGGCAAATCAAAAATGTGCTGGTGTACTGGACAAATCCGCTCACGGTTCGACATTTGGCGGCAATCCGGTTTGCTGTGCCGGTGGACTCGCTGTACTGGAAACGCTGACAGCAGACGGTTTCTTACAGGAAGTGCAGAAAAAGGCAGTGTATCTGCGGGAAAAGCTGGCGAAGTTGCCGCATGTGCAGGCAGTTACCGGACTGGGTTTCATGATTGGGATCCAGTTGGGGGACGGCAAGAAAGCTCTGGATGTTGTCAATGCGGCACTGGAACAGGGGCTGCTGCTGCTGACCGCAAAGCATCGGGTACGGCTGTTGCCGCCGCTGACGATTACCTATGAGGAAATGGATCAGGGTATTGCTATTTTGGAACAGATTTTGAATGTATAATGAAATGATAGAATAAAGGAGAAATGAGATGAAACATCTATTGAAAATGCTCGATCTGAGTGGTGAAGAGATTTTGGACATTCTGGATTTAGCGGATCAGCTGAAATATGAGCTGAAGCACAGCATTCCGCATCCCTATCTGAAGGGCAAGTCGATTGGTTTGATTTTCCAGAAGGCATCCACTCGGACACGTGTTTCCTTTGAAACGGGTATGTATCAGTTGGGCGGACATGCACTGTTTTTGTCCTCGGATGATTTACAGATTGGACGGGGCGAACCGGTACAGGATACGGCAAGAGTGTTGTCCCGTTATGTCAACGGCATTATGATTCGGACGTTTGAACAGAAGGAAGTCGAAGATTTGGCGAAGTATGGAAGCGTTCCGATCATCAATGGACTGACAGACTTCAGCCATCCGTGTCAGGTGCTGGCGGACTTGATGACGATTCGGGAACGGAAGAGCACTTTTGATGATTTGAAGATGTGTTTTATCGGCGACGGCAATAACATGGCAAATTCGCTGATTGTGGGCGGTCTGAAAGTGGGTATGGAAGTGGCAGTGGCTTGTCCGGAAGGGTATCATCCGGCACAGGAGGTTCTGGAGTTTGCAAAGGCATATGGCGACAAGTTTAGCCTGACAGACCAGCCATTGGAGGCTGCGAAGGATGCGGATGTCCTGATTACCGATGTTTGGGCTTCTATGGGGCAGGAAGGCGAAGCAGAGAAGCGGAAGATTGCATTCAAGGGCTATCAGATTAACGATGATGTGATGGCACAGGCAAATGCAGATGCCATGGTGCTGCACTGTCTGCCGGCACACCGGGAAGAAGAAATTACCACAAAGGTATTTGAGGCACATGCGGACGAAATCTTTGAAGAAGCAGAAAACCGGCTGCACGCACAGAAGGCAGTCATGGTTAAGCTGATGAAGTAATGGTGGAAAAGTAAAAAGATTGTGGAAAGCAGTTCCGACGATAGGTCAGGGCTGCTTTTTGCTTTAGAAAATATGGTTCCGTAATTCCTGCCGAATGGCAACTGCGGTCAAGCTGGCTCAGCTTGGCGAGGGGGATGCAAGGGGGGCAAGCTGCCACCCTTGCAAAGCAAACGAATTGAAATCGGTCAATGGATGAGAAACAAGATACCGCTGTCCGCCATCTAAAAAACAAAACGGTACGAAATGCAAAAATTTAGTGTAGTTAGACTGCAAATTGAGGTACAGAAGGGCGGACAGCGGTCACAGGCAGACAGCGTAGCGAATCTGCCGGACCATTTGGAAAAGGTTTCCCTAAGAATCTAAAAAAGATTTTCTAGTATTAAGTGGAAAAGTAAAAAAATTGTGGAAAGCAATTTCAGCCATACACATCTACCCATAACAACGACAAAAATCACCTGCCGGAGCACACCAGCAGGTGATTTTTGTCAGACTTTGCAGGGCAATTGATTCTCGATTTCCCGCACAATATCGCTCATTTTGACATCCAAGGCGGTAGAAATCCGGTAGAGCGTTTCGAGTGTTGGTTTTCGCTCGCCCCGTTCAATGGCACTTAAATGCGTCCTTCCAATATCAGCAAGACCGCTTAGGACTTCCTGAGAAATGCCCTTTTTCTTTCGGAAATCCGCAATCACTTGTCCAACGATAACAGGATCCAGCGTGGAATGATACAAACTTATCGCCTCCTCTCTGTTTCTTATGATAAACGGTTTCAACAATTTTTCTGAGCACATATGTTGACATATGAACGCATATGTGTTATAATAAAGAAAAGGGCGAATTGTGTTGCTTTTTGAAAATAGAATAACCAAGAATGATACAAAATAATTTTTATAACTATCAGTATATTTTTACTTATTTTGCTAATATAATGAATTTTTCTGATTAAGAGCAAATTGATGAAATAAAATTCTAAATAGAAAATAACTGTTGTATAAATGGATATAATGAAACGATAAAAAGGAGGAAAAGATGAAATCCTATAATATTTTATTGAGTGCATTGGAAGAGG
>DYCW01000039.1 GCA_019417865.1 Ruminococcus sp.
GAATTTCACCATTGGCATAGGGGGGACCATCATGTAAAATATAGAGCGGACGTTCCTGGTTTTTCTCTATCATTTTCTCGTACAGATTCTGCTGTTCCCATTTCTCCAGCACATCTGGTTCCCGCTTCGGCAGATTTCCCCGCATCGGGAATGCTGTTTTCGGCAGGTTTAGTGTTGCATTATAATCCTGTGCCATACCCGACATGATTCTACTCTGCACAATTTATTAATACAGAGTAGAATCCTCCTTTCCATTGAATTGCACCGCCGTATTTCTGTAAAGGCGGCATACCTATTACGGCATTTGTGTTTTATGCATCCTCTTCCTCCAGATCGGTATCATCACTTAAATCACCGAAATGAGAATCGTAAGAACCCTGAATGGTCTTTGCAGAAAACTGAGAAGAAGCAAATGGATCAGACATTGACGCTGTCGATGCAACCGGTACTTCTGGTTCCTGCTCTTCTATATTTGTTTCTGGCTGCGTAAAACCAAATTCCAAATCATCTTCCTCTGGCATAGTAGACAGCATTTGCAGATGTTCCTTATACATATCAAACAATGCTTTCTTAAAGTCTGCAACCTGCTTTCTGGCAGCTGCAAGTGCCTTATGTGCCTCATCAATCTCTGTCTGATTTTTCGCCAGCAATGCTTCATGCTTAACTGTCACTTCATCCATCATCGCATCTGCACGCTTCTTGGCATCGGCAATAATACTGTCTGCTTTGGCATTTGCCTCGGCAATAATTCGGTGACCTTCCCGCTGTGCCCCCAAAAGAGCATCTTTCAAGGCATCTTCATCTCGCATATATTCCCGTACTTTGTCAGCCAGCACCTGAATTTTTTCATTGCTGTCAGCCATTTCCTGTTCTGCGATCTCCACTTCCTGTTCCAGCTGTGTCAGAAACTCGTCAATATCTTCCTGCTTATAGCCAAACGCAGCCTTTTCAAATCGAAGTTCATGAATTTCCTTTGCACTAATCATTCCTATGTCCACCTCTCATTTATATTGTTCAATGAAAACATGCAGCCTTCCCTTTTTAGAGGGCTCTGATACGGAAATCAGCTGGAACTTGCCGCTGCCCCGTATGACAAAAATATCACCAGTCTGCATATGTTCTGATGGATGCAAAACAGTATGCCCGCTTCGCTCCATATTACCTTGTTGAATCATTCTGACTGTCTTTTCCCGGCTCTGTCTGGTAACCAATGCCGCAATCGCATCACATCGCAAGGATGCTACCGTTCCATGATGTGCCAGTCGTTTTTTTACTGGCACAATCGAAAACGGTTCTGTATCGGTACAGCGTACACTACTGTGTCCCACTTTTTCCAGTGACTGTACCAGCAATGCGGCTGTGGCATTGGTTGCCCAGAGCTGTGCCATGCCATTTTCTATCAAGATATCTCCAATCGTCCCTCGCTTTAGACCGCAGCCCAGTGCAGCACCCAGAAAGTCTCGATGTTCCAATGTTTGCAAATTGGAATAATGTACCGTTACAC
>DYCW01000390.1 GCA_019417865.1 Ruminococcus sp.
CTTATAAGTCGTAGCAACTGCCTGTGGCATTACCCACATATAGGTGTATTCCTTCTTTGTATCATCTACATTCACCAGTGTAATCGAATTGCCGTTTGCATCAGCCTGATACCAGTGGTCATCACTCTTCTTATCCAGAACAGTCGTACCGCTGCCCAGTGTAATCTGTCTTGCACTTACCTTAGTATCCAGTGTGAACAGGATTGCATAAACATCTGCTGTATTCACATATGTCATCTGGTCAAAGTCAGAGAACAGAAATTCAGCCGGATCTGCACCTGTGGTAAGGGTAGCATTTGTTGTCAATGTCTGAGAAGCCTGATATGGGAATGTAACTTCCTGTGTATAGGTCAGCATTGCACTATCAATATCCAGAGATTCCAGTGGTGTGTATTCTTCTGCTTCAATCTCACCATACCACAGCTGGAAGGAAATGGTGTTGCTGGTTTTTGCATCTACATATGGTCTTACATCTGCCGGAACGTCCCATGTAACTTCTACATAGTCGCCAAAGTTTTGTTCTTTCAGATCCTTACCATTCTGTACTGTCACACCAAATTCACTGCCGGCATTCTTTACATTGGTCATGATTTCATCATAGTCATCTGCACCAATATCATTGTACCAATAACCAGCATTCGGATCTGACTTAAAGCCAGCCAGAGAAGAATCTACTACATTGCCATCTTTATCACGACCGATCGCCGTCTTCGGTGATTCCGTATCTGCCGGAGATTTGCCGTATACATTCAAACCGCCGCCATACATCACACGGGTTACATTCTGACCTTCCGGTGCACGCATTACCACAGTCAGAGCTTCCGGCGTAATTTTTGCGGCATCGGAACTGGAATTGATACCGAAATCCTCATAAGAGAACCGATGGCTGTTCAATGGATGACCTGCCTTACGGATATCCTCTTCCTTCATGACAGTTTCGTTGCCATTCTCATCCTTCACTGTATAATGTTCCTCACTATAATCCTGACCCTCTGGGCTTGGTGTGAGCGTAATCGCATCAGAACCATACCTTTCCTGTGCCAATGCCTTCATATCCTCGGCATTGATTTTCTTGGTCAACGTAGCCTTAATGGTAGCCGTGCCGTCCTTATTGTCTGTAAACTCATAATTCCCGCTCTGCTCATTCTGGCTGCTGTAGAACCCAGCGTCACCGGTGTTCGGATATTTGGCTTCTGGATCCGGGTCTGGATCAGGATCTGGATCCGGATTCGGGTTATTGCTGGTATCTGTTGTACCATTCACCACAACAGAAGTCAGTGTTACTGCTACTTTCGTCTCACCATTGGCAGCATACGCATTCTGGAATTGGATATGACGATTAGAATGATACGTTGGATCAATGCAATACCCGATACCTTTTCCTTTCAAATCCAAGTCCTTCACATAAACCACAACAGAAAATTCAGATGCATACGGTGTGCAGTCTTTGCTGGTTCCTGTCCACCATGGATCGGCATCCAAATTGATACCAAAGTAGTAAGAAAAATTAGAAATTTCTTCTTCTGCTGTAAAATTAAACTGTAACGAGGTCAGTGTCGTGTGGTTTTCTCCAGTACCGGTCAAATCCGACATCAAACCCTCATAGGTGCATTCCTTCGCATTCTTTGGTGTATCTGGATTGTCCGGATCTGGATCTGCAACCGCCAACTTCTGATTCACCGTGATTGTCTTGTTAGCTGCCCAGACAACCGGGGTGGCAACTAACGTTGTGGAGAGCATTGCTGCACTCATGACCGCAGCAAACGCACGTTTTTTCCATGTGTAATGTTTCATAGAATACCATCCTTTCCCTTCTTTGAAATCTAATAGATTTATGCTTATGTCACAAACCATTCATTTCCGACTGTTTCTATTATAACACAATGTTTCTCCTAAAATGTGGATTTTATATGAACATTAAAAAGAAACCGCACTTTTTTATGTAGAAAATCCGTCCCTTATTTTTGTGCAGTTTGCACAAAAAAGCAAATTGTTATTGAAAATTAAGAGAAAACTCCTACTTTTTCCTTGTCCCTTTTGCTGATAAAAACGAAAAAACATGCTTTATTTTTATGCAAAACACGCTGAAAAAAGAACCGTTTTGTTCCTTTCCCAGCGTGTTATCTTTGTTTATGATATCATGCAAATTTCTTCAAGAACTGTTTTTCATTATAGTTTATCAGCCGCTCTGCCAGCGTATCACAGACCCCAATCAGCATTTGTTCATATGTACACTGCAACGGAGAAACCTGATTCTCGTCCCCAGTTTCCAAACGGTTCATACAGCCGCAGGAATTGGTACAGCGTTTTTTCAATGCACAATCCTGACAAGCGGTCGGCGTTGCCTCTCTCTGTATCAGTTCCCGAACCTTCGCCTGATTCAACCCATGGAATACATCTCCCAGCCGATAAGCGGGATCGCCAATGAACTGCGTACAGGGGTACAGCGAACCATCCGGCGTAACAGGCATTTGTCGCAGCCCCAGATGACAGTGTTCGCCGGAGCATCTGCCCCGAATGCTGTCCTGAATTTTACTGTCAAATGTACCGAAATAAAACGGTGTTCCCTTTTCAAATTCTTCCGCATAGAAATCTGCCGTTCGGTTCAGCTCCATTTGCAGCTGCTCCAGATGGGCATCTGTCCAATGTACTCGTTTTCCATATGCTAATGTAGCAGTGAGATTGCGAAAACCCAGCCCATGTAGATACCGGACAGAATCTGCATAGGTATCCACTGTCTCCGGTGCAATCGTCATCATCGCATAGGCTTCCGGCATCACGGAAAGCAGAAGCTTGGCATTTCGTTCCAAATCCTCAAATGTGCCACTGCCATCCCGATAGCGGCGGCAGCGGTCTTGCCCGCAGCCGTCAAAAGAAAGTCCGATAAACAGCCCGATCTGCTTGGCATAGGCAATAAATGACGCATCCAGCAGGGTACCATTGGTGGTCATTTTACAGCTGAATGGCATACCCGTTTCTTTGGAAAGGGTCTGACAGCGTGCAACGGCTTTGTAAATCAAATCCTTTTGCAGCAGCGGTTCCCCACCGAAAAAGCAAATGCCCGCTGTAGTGCCGCTCTGAAAAATATACTGACAGGCAGCTTCCAATACTTCTTCTGACATGTTTCGGCTACGTTTCTCATGAACGCAGTAGCTACAATCCATGTTGCATTGTTCGGTCAGGTGCAGGGTAACGTGCAAGGTAACCCCTCCCTGTTATTTCGAATTTGCAATCACTACATCATCAGCAAGTTGCGGCGGTTGCGTAGTGTTTTGCGGAACCGTATAAGTGCCTTCTAACACAGTCGTGGTGGTGGTGGATGTGGTAGTCCCCTGCGGAACGGTATAAGTACCTTCCAGTACAGTCGTGGTCGTAGTGGATGTGGTAGTCCCCTGCGGAACGGCGGTATAAGTGCCCTCCAGTGCAGTCATCGTCGTAGTGGATGTGGT
>DYCW01000391.1 GCA_019417865.1 Ruminococcus sp.
GGATATATCATCCGTCACTTTACTGAACCACATACAACATAATAGAACCCGATAAAAATCACGAAAAAGGAGAACCTGCCTATGACGGACAAAAAATTAGTAAGAAGATGGCTTTCCGTTTTCGAACAAAATGTCCCAAAGGAAATCATGGATAACCATGTCACCACTGACGGAAATCATATGTGGCATATTTTTACTTGGGGCAATGTTCCCTGTCTGGAGGGAGATGCAGCACGGGCGGCATTCGATCAGTTGCAGGATATCGAAGTGATACAGTTTTATGGGGGATATGACTGTGAAATCAAACGGGTCTCCATCCGGAAAAAAAGAACTGCAAAGGCACTGGACAGAGAACGCTACATAGATATCTATGTTGTTGCAAAAGATTTTTCATGGACATATGTGCATACCCATGAACCGGATTTTGGTCCTTATTTTTACTCAAAGGAATCGCCTGCAACAGATTTATCGTATAGAAGGATAAAACAAACGAATGAAAACACAAACACCGTAAAAACGCCCGTTGAGCCGTTTCGTGCGGATCTGGCAAAATAGGAGTCGCATTCTGCTATTTGTGGATTCCCATTACGAAATAAATTATTTAAGGGAGTAATCGAAATGAAAATAATGCTTGCTACAGAACAATTATTAGATACTGTTAAGTACATTACACAAGAAACGATTTCTACAGTATACCCACATTACTATCCAGTTGGTGCAGTCGCTTTCTTTCAAGCCCATCACTGTAATAAAAATATTTTGCAGGACATTACATCAAATTGTGTTTTTCTGCTGCAAGAAAATGACACCTTTGTGGGAACTGTGACAATAAAACAAAATGAGATTTGTCGTCTTTTTGTAATACCGAAATTTCAGCACAATGGATATGGAAGAATACTTTTGGATTTTGCAGAAGAAAAAATCTTTCATCACTTCCCTGAAATCATATTAGATGCTTCTCTGCCTGCCAAAAAAATTTATCAATTGCGTGGGTATATAGAAAAAGAATTTCATATCATAGAAACCGCAAACGGTGACAAACTTTGCTATGATTCTATGTGTAAAAAACAGGCGTGAATTTCTCATTTCTATCATGAAACCCATTGTGCAAAAACGCCCTTTAGAAAGGAAATCAACATGGAACATCACACCTTAAACAGCGTCATTTTCGACTTAGACGGCACACTGCTGGATTCCACCACCGTCTGGTCAGACATCGACAAGCAGATTTTACGGCACTATGGCATGGAAGCTCCGGCAGATTTGACGGAACAGGTGAAAAAAATGACGATCATGGAATCCTCTCAATATTTTATCGATCGCTTTCATCTGCCCTGCACACAGGAAGCATTTATCGCACTGGTACAGTCACTGGCAGAAGATGCCTACCGGAATACCCTGCTGCTGAAAGACGGTGTCCTACCGCTCTTGGATTTACTGGATGCACGAAACATCCCCTACTGCGTCGCAACGGCAACCTATCCGGCTCTGGCAGAGGCGGCATTAAAACGGCTGCACATCTGGGAACGGCTCGCCTTTCTCACAACCGAGCAGGAAGTGGGCATTGGAAAAACACAGCCTGTGATTTACCGGCAGGCTGCCAGCCGGATGGGCTGCGGCAAACGGCAGACAGTGGTTGTAGAAGACGCCCTGCACGGCATTTGTGCCGCAGCAAAGGACGGATTTTTTACAGTTGGGGTTTATGATGCTGCCATTTCCCATGAAGAATGGGGGCAGATTCAGCAGACAGCAACGGTTTCTGTCCAGAATCTATCCGATTTCCAGAATGCCATTCATACTGGCTTGATTCCATTGTAAACTGTACATAGTGCTCTCATGCCTTTAGAAAAATCAAAAGTGGGAATGATGCTTAGGGATACCGATTCCAAATTGTCCGGCAGATTCGCTTCTGAAGAATGGGGCAGATTCAGCAAACAGCAACGATTTCTGTCCAGAATGTATCCGATTTCCAAGATGCCATTCATACTAGCTTAATTGCATTATAAACTGTACATGGTGCTCTCATGCCTTTAGAAAAATCAAAAGTGGAAATGATGCTTAGGGATACCGATTCCAAATTGTCCGGCAAATTCGCTTTGCTCTCTGCCTGTGTCCGCTGTCCGCCCTGTTCTGTACCTCAATTTGCAGTCTAACTACACGAAATTTCT
>DYCW01000392.1 GCA_019417865.1 Ruminococcus sp.
ATATAATATAGTTGGTGATTTGAAATGTACAAAAGGATTCGTGATTTACGAAAAAACGCAGGTCTTACGCAAAAACAGGTGGCACAATATTTAAAAATGTCGCAGACAGGTTATTCCAAGTATGAAACAGGAGAAAACAATCCATCCATTACAATTCTGTGTGCACTAGCTGATTATTATCATGTGAGTCTGGATTATTTAATGGAACGAACCGATGTAAAAGAACCGTATTCTAAGAAAACAAGAAGCACATAAAATTCTATCATTTAAGAAATTTATTTTATCGCTAACTTGTCCGAACTCCACCGGCAAAAGGGGGTTCCACCCCTGCTTTTGCCTAGGTAACCGTCCATCGCCCCGTTATAGCCTTTTTACAAATTCGATCAGAATATTTTTAGAAGGGCGATGGACGGAACGCTGTTTCTTATCCAGCGGCTTATTCCAACTCGTTTGCTTTGCAAGGGGGCAGCTTGCCCCCTTGCATCCCCTCGCCAAGCTGAGCCAGCTTGACCGCAGTTCGCCGTTCGGCAAATTTTACTTGTCCAAAACGCAATGATTCGTTTCTTTCTGCTTTACCACCGCAATCTCCAAAATCCCGTAATGCGTAAGCACTTCCACACAAGCAGCATCGATTTTTTCTCCGCTGCATACAATCGGAACAGCTGGCGGGCACGGCACTTTTACCGCTGCACACACCCGTCCGATACTCTGCGAAACCGGAATGATTTCCTGTTCCCCCAGTGCCGCCTCCCGTATGCCACAGACAACCTCCGGATGGGGCAGGACAATTTCCTTTCGTTCTGTCTCTGGATAGGGATCCGCCTCCAGCATGTGCAGTGTCACTTCCAACACATCCAGTTCTTCCGGCACATTGTACGGGGAAAGCAATAGTACCACAAAATCTCTATCCACATACTCTGGTATACAATCCGCCCGTTCCAGCTTTGCCCCTAAATCCAAACCATCTATCCCACTCGCAGCTGCATCAATGGTCAAATGCAGCGGATCGCCGTCTAAAAAGACATATTTTTCTGACAGCCGCTTTTTCAGATTTTCAGCTCGTTTGCAGATTCGCTCTAAGTCACGCTGTGCCCTGCTGGCAAGATAGGCATTGCACACATCCAGCGAAAGCAGCATCAGATAAGACGGGCTTGTGGAAACAAACAACGACATGGCATCTTTCAGTCGTGGCACATCTTCTGCATGAGCAGCATGTAAGTAGGCACATCCTGTCAGGCAAGGAAGCGTCTTATGAGCAGAATCACAGCAGAAGTCTGCTCCGTTTTGAATGGGGTGATTGCCATTTTTGAGAAAAGCAAGATGTGCTCCATGGGCATTGTCCACCAGAAGTCGTGCGTTGTGTTGTTTGCAGATTTCGGCAATGGCAGCAATCTCTGCGGTTTTACCGAGATAGTCCGGCGAGGTGAGATAAACGCAGGCAGGTTCGTTGACTTCGGAAAGAGCCGTCTCAAACTGTTCCGGTGTATATTGACCGGAGAGCAATCCGTTTGTAGTTTCCGGATAGACCCATTTGACGGACAGTCCCAACAATACGCAGGCGTTCAAAAAGCTGCGGTGTACGTTGCGTGCAGCAATGACCGTGCGGTTTTCCTGCTTCATCAGCGTCAGCATGGTTTGAATGCAGCCGGTGGCCCCGGCACAGGAGTAGACTGTGCCAGCGGAGAAAAAGAGGGCTGCTGCAATTTGTTCGCTTTCAGCGATGATACCAGTTGCCTCTAATAAACTATCTGCACCCGAAATTTCTGTAATATCCAATGCATAGAGCGGATTCCAAGCAGGAATCGAGGCATGTCCCTTATGTCCAGGCATATGAAAGCGAATGGGCTGCCGCTTTGCATAGTCTTTCAGTGCATCATAAATCGGTGTCTTCATGATTGGAAAGCTCCCTTCTTGTATGATATAAGTAATGAGAAAGCCGTTTACAGGCACGTTTTTTCGTACGGCAGACAGTGGATTCCGTAATGCCAAGGGTATCAGCAATTTGCCGGAGTGTCTGCTTCTGATAATAGTATAACACAATAATTTGTTTTTGTCTTGCTGTTAAGCAATTTTCAATCAAAAAATCCAACTGCTTTGCATCATTGGCGGAATCCTGCACGAAAGCGGGAACTGCGATTTTTTCCAGATTGAGAAGAGAACGTTTACGCAATTGGCATCCGCCCCCTTACATAAGGCATCATGGTTTGCATGTCCCGCAAAAGTTCCAGCCGCTCCGTTTGTAAGAGGCGTTTTCGGCTGTTGAGCAGGTCGTATTCGGTCTGTGTTTTGGCAGTATGCATTTGCTGTGTGAGCTCGGAAATGCGAATGGTCAGCTGATTGCAGC
>DYCW01000393.1 GCA_019417865.1 Ruminococcus sp.
AAGAGACAGGTAAAAAATAGAATCCTTACGATTGTTCCAATGTCATAACCATTTGCATGATTTTGTATGGTCATGCTGTGTTGTTTCGTAATGCCATATAAAATAGCCTGATAGGAAACCGTACCACCGTCCTTCGGGCTGGCTTTAATGGGAATTGTAAGTGTAAGCAGGAGCAGCACAGCAATCATCATATTTCTTCTTTTCATTTTCATGGCTATTTTTCCTCTCCATCTACCTACAAAATAAAAAATCCTCAGACAGTTGCATCATAAACTGTCTGAGGACGCTGTAAAACACCGTGGTACCACCTCAGTTTATCGGCTGTTCAAAAATGAGATAGAAAAGCCGACCTCAAACGTGCAATAACGGGCACACCCGAACTGCCCTACTTACAAATAATGCTGGTTCAGACAGTCAGCTCCGAGGGGTATTCACAGTGCAGCATACCTTTTTCCACCAGCCAAAGGCTCTCTGTCATGCTGTAGAACTGTTACTATTTCTCATCATCACTATTTTTCTTATTTTATCATAAGAAGAGAGGCTTGTCAAGTATCTTTTTTTTTTTTCAGAAAAATAATAATAAAAAGACCGCCGTTGCATTTGCAGCGGCAGCCTTTCATTGTAATGATATGTTATAAACGATTATAATGGCAAAGTAGCGACAGCATCAGCGGTAACCGGCAATGTTTCAAAGCCGCCCCAGCCTACCAGATATGCCAGCAATGCCTTTGCATCAAGTTCATCAATGATACCATCGTGTACACAATCAGCATTCAGTGTTGCCTGTTCGCTCAATGTTACCTTACCAGCAACTGCCTTATTCAGAAGGACAACATCAATGATAGTTACTTGACCATTGACATTTACGTCACCATACAGCGGAACCAGTGGTTTTTTCGTTGTGGTGGTTGTGGTAGTCGTTGTTGTTGTGGTTGTAGTGGTAACCACTGGCTTTGATGTTGTAGTGGTGGTTGTGGTTGTTGGCTTTGATGTTGTAGTGGTAGTTGTGGTTGTTGGCTTCGGTGTTGTCATAGTTGTTGTGGTAGTAGTTGTAGTGGTAGTCGTTGTTGTGGTTGTTGTGGTCGTGGTTGTAGTGGCGGTAGTTGTAGTGGTAGTCGTTGTTGTGGTCGTGGTTGTAGTGGCGGTCGTTGTTGTAGTCGTGGTTACAGCTGGAATGACAACGCAGATGCTACCATCAATATAGTCAGCGTTAACGACAGCATCGTTTTGGGTAGCCCAGAGCAATGCATGACCATTATCTTCATTCATCTTGTTTGGATCAAATTCCAGTGGGAATTCGTAGTAAGTGCCATGTTCTTCATCTGTTTGCAGCTCAAGACCATTTGCTTCTGCAATAGACTTTATAGTTTCTGCATCTGGAATGTCGTACCAGAGTTCCAGTGGGTTCATACCATTTTCCAGTACACCCTTCTCGAGCTTGCTGATTCCGTTGGTCAACGTTGCCCAGACCATGTCTACATCGTTTACCTTCCAAGAACCGAGGTCATTAAATTCAGGACTGGATTCCAAATCCTTGTATTCCCAACCGTCTGCTGCCATCAAAGCTGCGGTTGCCGGATGTGCATCACTGCCAGTTTTGAATGCCAGAGACAAGCCCCAAGTTTCTGGTGCATTGTAGATTTCTGGTTTGATTGCAACGGCATAAGTATCGCCAGCTTCTACAAACTGTTTACCAGCCTTAACTGTCGGTTTATCTGCCGGATCTTCCTGTGCTACGATGACACAAACACTGCCGTCGATGTAAACAGCATCAATTTCACTATCATGCATATCAGCCCAGAGCAATGCATGACCGTTATCTTCGTTCATTTTGTTTGGATCAAATTCCAGCGGAAATTCATAGTAAGTTTGTACCGTACCATCATCAGCTGTTCTAATTTTTGCTTCCATGTCATATTTTTCAGCAATTGCAATAATGGTTTCTGCATCTGGAATGTCATACCAGAGCTCCAGCGGATTCATACCGTCTTCCAGTACACCTTCCTCGATCTTGCTGGTTCCATTGGTCAATGTTGCCCAAACCATATCCTTATCGTTTACCTTCCAAGAACCGAGTGTATTGAACTCATCGCTGGACTCAAAATCTCTATAAGTCCATTTTTGCTGCAATTCAGCAGTTGCCGGATTAGCATCTGCTCCGGTTTTAAATGCCAGAGACAATCCACCGGTTTCTGGTGCATTATAAATTTCTGGCTTAATTGCAGTTTCATATTCTTCCCCAGCTGTTACAAATTGTTGACCAACCATAACAGTTGGTTCGTCACCAATTGTAGTAGTTGTGCCAGAAGTAGTGGTCACTGTTGTGCCGGAAGTAGTGGTCGTCGTTGCGGTTGTAGTAGTTGTAGTGGTTGGGGTAGGATACGGTTTGCCTACCTTGACGCAAATGCTGCCGTCGATGTAAGTTGCCTTAACCTCTGTTGCATTC
>DYCW01000394.1 GCA_019417865.1 Ruminococcus sp.
GCTTTGTATTGAAGTTGAATGGAGCACGGCGTTTTTCTCTGGAAGAAGCGATTCGGCTACAAGAAGAATTTTTTCCGGACATCTCTGTAAACGAGCTGTTCCGGCATAAGTGAGCCGGACGGATTCCGGCAGAAAGGAAGTATTACATATGAACTACAAAATCTTGATACCCGCAGCAGTAGCAGGTGTAGCAGGTATTATCGTGCTGCTCGCCTCCTTGACCGTCGTTCCAGTAGGATCTACTGGAGTTGTAAAGGAATTTGGTGCGGTGAAGGGGGAAACCCTCTCAGAAGGTCTGCATTTCAAAGCTCCATTTATACAGTCTGTCTATGACATGAACAACATGGTACAGAAAGCAGAAATCAAAACCGAAGCCGTATCAAAAGATATGCAGGTTGTTGCCACTACTATTGCCGTCAACTTTTACGTGCCAGCGAACCGGAGTGCGGATGTGTATCAGAATATCGGAAAGAAGTACGAAGATGTTATCTTGACGCCCAGTGTACAGGAATCTGTGAAATCCGTCATGGCAAAGTATTCCGCATCGGCACTTGTAGATTCCCGTTCCGCTGTTGCATCCGGTGTACAAGATACGCTGAATCTGAAAATGGAACCCTATGGTATCTATGTAAGTCAATTTAATATCACAGACATGAATTTTTCTGATGAGTACAATGCCGCCATTGAGGCAAAGCAAGTGGCAGAACAAAATCGGGAAAAGGCAGAGATAGAAGCGGAGCAGACTGTTGTCGCAGCCAATGCCGCTGCGGAAAAGAAACGAATTGAAGCACAGGCAGAAGCGGATGCAATCAAAATCAAGGCAGATGCAGAAGCTGCCGCCAACAAGGAAATTGCCGCTTCTATCTCTTCCGATTTAACAGAATACAATAAGGTTGAGAAATGGAACGGACAGCTGCCACAGGTTTCCGGAGCAGATGGAACGATTGTGAATTTCAATTCCTCTGACACAAAGGAAACCAATTCAAGCGAAAATTAATTCTATACGGCTTTAAGCGGCTGAGCCTGTCAACCGCTACCCGAAAGGGTAATAAAAATAAGAATATCTTTTGTCAATGAAACAAGCCCAAATAGCATAAATATGTTATGTCGGGAGGTGACGATATGCGGCAAAAAATAGAAAAGCCTAATATTGTAGAAGAGTATAAAATAGGGAATACAACAATTCTGATTGCTGACAATTGTTGCCGTGATAAAACACATGAAGACGGAGAAAAAGCAATGGAACAGATTGTGCAAATTGCACTCCGTGCGTGGGCGGCAGCAGATATGCAGGAGGAAAAGGCAGAAGTTACAATGTGAATATAAGAGAAAGGTAGGAAAAGCAATGACGTTAAAAGAAAAAGTAGCTGAGGTGCAACATGATTGAGTACATAGCTGCCGCTGCTTGTATCGCAATTGGTGTGGCGTACTATCGGCACAATATGAAGTTAATGCGACAGGATAATACAGAGCCGGAAAAGAAATCATTCCACACAGTCAGCGGATTTGACTATACTGCTGCAAAGGAACAGAGCGATCGGCAGCAGCGTCTTCTACGGCAATACGAGCAGGTCAATCGGTTGCAGGATGATTTGATTGTTGCACGCAAGTCTGGTGAAACAATGACAATACAGCTATCCCGTTATGACCATTGTGGAGAGTTGCAGTCTCTTTCCATGGATGTGCCGCCGGAATGGTTGCAGGAATTTACACGGCTGGCACTGGACGATTTGACGGAAAAGTGCAGCACTTCCCTAAATGCGAAAAAATAATTCTTTGAAAAACGGTTATGAAAAGCGGATGAAAAGCAGAATGAAAAGCCGGCTTTTCATCACGATAGGGGAGTGATAAAAAGTTATGATTAAGTACTGTAAAAACTGCAACATAGAAATTGCTGACACGAACTATGACACGCTGGGGCGATTCAATGCCGTGCAGCGTTGTCCAGAATGCCAGTATCAACATAAGCTAAATTTGAACCGAGGATACCGCAGAAAGAAAAAACTAGAACGAGAAATCGAAGAACTTTCAGAAATGAATGACTTAGAGGAAACAGCAAAATACAGCCGCTGTAACAAACATCTGATAATGAAACAAAACAAGCTTCTGAAAGCGGAAAACAAGTTGCTTCATGAGAGCAACGCTCAATTACGGGCAAAAAAATAATCCCCATGCTGCTGGCACAGCACAGGGATTACAATAAAAAATGTGCTATCCTATTTTATCATAGGGAGAAAGGAAAGTCAAGGGTGGATAAAGAAAAATTGGCAATTGAGCGAATCAAAATGGCAGCGGCTATGTCAGAGCACTTCTACAAAAAGCCCGTTTTACTCTGCTACAGCGGTGGAAAAGACAGCGATGTTCTGCTGGAGCTTGCAAAGCGTTCCAGTGTTCGTTTTGAGGTGCAGCACAGTCACACGACTGTGGATGCACCGCAAACAGTATACCATGTGCGTGACACCTTTCATGCTCTTGAAATGAAAGGGATTTCTTGCACAATCAATATGCCGAAAATGACAATGTGGCAGCTGATTGTGCATAAGAAAATACCGCCCACAAGACTGATTCGGTATTGCTGCTCTGAATTGAAAGAGCAAGCCGGAAAAAATAGGCATATTCTGACGGGTGTGCGATGGGCAGAATCCGTGAAGCGAAAAAAACGTGGTATTTATGAATCCATTGAATCGAAGCGGGACAGAAGAATTATTTTATCAAATGATAATGATGATAAGAGGATGCTGACAGAGCGTTGCCAACAGAATGCGAAAGTCGTAACAAATCCCATCATAGACTGGACGGATACAGAGATTATGGATTTCATTCAGGCAGAGAAAATCAACATGAATCCAATGTACAGCAATGGCTATTGCCGTGTAGGGTGTATTGGCTGTCCAATGGTTGGTCGGCATACACGAGAAAAAGAATTTTCGGATTATCCTACCTACCAAAGAGCGTACATCCATGCATTTGAAAAGATGTTGGCAGCACGAAAAGCGGCGGGAATGCGTTGTGACACAAAATGGACATCCGGTCGTGGCGTATTCGAGTGGTGGATGGAAAATCCAGATTATATTGATGGGCAGATGGAATTTAACTTGTAAGATGGAGGAATATGAGGATGAGCAATGAAAAATGCGTGAACTGCGGAATCAGCGGTGTACCGCTGTATCTGGGATTGGACGGACACCTGCACTGCTGTGATTGTATCGGCATGTTAATTCCAGACAATCCAAAATTGAAAGAGCATGAGGAGAAACAGAAACATGAAAAGAACTGATGATTTTGCATCATTTACGGATGCTGCTGCCTGCATGGTCAATACATACGGCGGAAATATGGAGAGCGAAGAAGAAGTAAATGCTGTCTTGGACAGGCTGTATAGAGTCTTGTTGCACCGAGAAAATGCTCGTCTTTATCGTAAAACTTATACGATTGGCACCGAATTAACACCGAAAGAACAGTACATCTATGACACGCTGTTGGAGGGGGTCGAACAACGTGATACGGTATGAAAATGACTGCAACTGCTGCGAGGTTTGCAGGGGCTGTGGTCTGCGGCGTGTGCCGCACTGCTATTGCGATGGCTGCGGTGAAGAAGTTGCAGGAGAAGAGGAATTGAAACGGATTCCTTTTCTTTCGGAGTGGCTGTGTGAGAATTGTTTTAGAATTTTGGTGGATTCCATGACAGAGCGAATCACAGCAAATGCATTGATGATGCAGGAGGTTTGATATGGAGCATTCGACAGATAAAAATCAACTGGCAATGCCGGAAAAGAAAGCAAGTACCCCTTCCATGATATCAGACTTTGCCTCCGCTATGCGGATTGGTCAAGTCTTTGCATCCAGCAGTCTTGTGCCGACTGCATATGCAGGAAAGCCAGGAGATTGTGCCATTGCTGTGGATATGGCACAGAGAATGGGCGTTTCTCCGCTCATGGTCATGCAGCAGTTGTATGTTGTAAAAGGGAAACCGTCATGGAGTGGACAGGCTTGTTTGTCGTTCATTCGGCAGCGGTTTCAAGATGTCAGGGTGATTTATACCGGAGAGCGTGGAACGAACAACAGAGGGTGCTATATCACAGCAAAAGATGGTGATACAGAACTAGTCGGGACAGAAATCACCATTGCAATGGCAATCGAAGAAGGTTGGATGAGCAACAAAAAGTGGAAAAGCATGCCGGAACAAATGCTGGCATATCGGGCTGGTGCATTTTTTGCACGGGTTCACTGCCCAGAGGTGCTGATGGGTTGCCATGTGGAAGGTGAAGCAGATGACGTTGCAACAAAAAAAGCGGAAACAGCTCCAGACCCATTTGCAGAGGGACAAGCAAAATGCTGACAAATGAAAATTATTTTGCACCAGAAAGCAGTCAATCGTACATGAGTGTTTCGCAGTTCAAGTCTTTTCTGGACTGCGAGGCACGCACGATGGCAGAATTAAATGGCGAATATCACAAGGCAACCACAGATTCTCTTTTAATTGGCTCTTATGTGGACGCTTTCTTTGAAGGAACACTGCAATCCTTTATTTCGGCACATCCAGAAATTGTAACCAAAAAAGGAGAATTGAAAGCCCAGTACAAGCATGCAGATTATATCATCCAGCGGGTACAGCGTGATAAAAAATTCATGCAGTATATGGGCGGTCAAAAGCAGAAAATTTTCACCGGAGAAATTTGCGGCGTGCCGTTCAAATCCAAAATTGACAGTTATCACGATGGTGTCATGATTGTGGATTTAAAGGTAGTTCGTGACTTTCAGCTGATTTACAGTCCAGAAAAAAAGCAGAAGCTACATTTCATTGATTTCTGGCGATATGATATACAAGGTGCAGTATATCGTGAAATTGTACGGCAAAATACCGGAAAAACACTGCCATTTTACATAGCCGCCGTCACAAAAGAACCGGAACCCGATTTGGAATTATTCTGGATTCCAGATGATGTGCTGGACGCTGCATTGGAGTTTGTCGTATCTATGGTAAAGCGATTTCAGAAAATAAAATCTGGTGAAATTGTTCCGATACCATGTGGAAAGTGTGCATATTGCAGAGCCAATAAGGTGCTGCAAAGCCCGATAAACTATAAGTCTGTTTATGATTTTGAGGTGGAAGAATGAAAGAGAAAAAAGAATTTAACAAAAAAGTCACAATTATTTGCGATACCCGTGAACAGTGCAATCAACATATTGTACAATACTTGTATTCTCACGGAATTGCAACGGAAAATAGGAAATTGGATTATGGAGACTATTCCTTTGAAATCAATGGGAAAAGCTTTGAACGCTCCTGCGTGATTGAACGAAAAGGCAGCGTGGATGAATTATACGGAAACATCACAACAAAAAATGGAGAACGAATCAAAAAGGAATTAGATGCAGCGGCTAAAAATGCAAGGCATATTGAATTGATTCTGGAAGGTGTTACTTCGGAACAAGAATTGAAAGCATTTGAAATTCCAGAACCGCAAATGATTGCACAGAATCGAAAAATTAAGAGAATCGGCGAAACGGTTTATTTTGCACTGCGTTCCCTTCGTTCTGGTAATCGCTGTGGGTTGCAGGTGTCGCTTGTAAAAAAAGAAGAGACTGCCGAAAAAATATTGGAAATTTTCTATTATTACTACAAAAATTATGAGGTGGCAATTGCACCCCTGAGAAAGGAGAATCAAAATGGAGGATAATGTGTTTGGGGAACGTCTGCGG
>DYCW01000395.1 GCA_019417865.1 Ruminococcus sp.
GATATAGACTGTGCAACATCTTCCTCATCTGCATCAATGACCGGTGCTGTTGCGGCAATGGCAGAGCCGCCACAAATAGAAGAACCTACGCCAATCAGACAGGCTGTTTTCGGTTGGATATGCAGCACTTTCATCAGTAGAAATGCTACAATCAGAGAGATGGAAATGGTACAGATAATGACCGGTAAGCTCTTTCCCCCTACAACTGCAATGGTTCCGAGATTCAAAGAAAAGCCGAGAATGATAACTGCCCACTGCAAAATTTTCTTTGCAGTAAATTGAATACCGGGTTGAAGTGGTTCCCTGTGAAATGCTTTTGGGCATACCAGTGCAATCAGCATACCTGCAAGAATGGCAATGACGGGTGCACCGATCAGTTCAAAGGAAAATGCACCAATTTTGATGTCACAAATTGCCGTTGCAGCTGCTGCAATGACGGCACATAGCAGAATGCCGAACAGTTTTCGTGGTTGTTTTTTCATGCAATCAACTCCTTCTGTTTTTATTATACCCGCAACCATTCATTATTGCAAATTGTTTTTGATTATGGTATAATAAGTGTAACTTATCGATAAAGGAGAAGCAGGATGCTGGATGTAAAAATAGAAACGTTTTTGGCGGTGTGCAGAAATATGAGCTTTACCAAGGCAGCAAATGAACTATTCATTACGCAGCCGGCGGTTTCGCAGCATATCAAATATCTTGAAAAATATTATGGGACAAAACTCTTTTCCTACAGTGGGAGAAAGCTTTCTCTGACAGAACAGGGTGCCTTGCTCTGTCGTTTTTTTGAGACCATTCACCATGACACCCTTCGGATAGAAGAAATGATAAAACAGATTCCTACCAAGAAAACCCTTAGATTGGGAGCAACCATGTCAATAGGCGGATTTTATCTTCCAGATAGACTAAGCCGGTACATGCGGTCACATCCTCATCTTCATATTTCCCTGATAATTCAGGATACCAAAGATTTATTGAATAAGCTGGATAACGGAGAAGTGGATCTTGCACTTTGTGAGGGGTACTTCAATAAAGCAGAATATGGCAGTCGATGTATGCAACAAGAAGAAATTATCTGCCTTTGTGCTAAAAATTACCCAATACCGAATGTCATTTGTATTGAGGACTTATTTGAACATCGAGTGATTTTACGGGAAAACGGCTCTGGTACACGGGAGGTATTGGAACGAATGCTGCGGGCACATGGATATGAAACAGAACATTTTCCGAATCAGTACGAAGTGAACAATCCGCATATCATTCTTCAGCTTTTGCTCTCTGGAATCGGTGTTAGTTTTCTTTACCGCACAGTGGGAGAAAAATTGCTGAAAAGTGGGGAGCTGAAAGAAATTCAGATTCCAGATTTTCGGATGGAACATGAATTTAATGTAGTATGGAATCAAAATAGTGTCTTTACAGAGCAGTATCAGCAGATTATGGAGGAGTTGCTGAGCGGTGAAGCGGCAGAATGCAGGGCAATGCCATAAAGCTGTCATTTTGAAAAAAATAGTGAAAGGAAAAGAAATTTACAAAATGAATGGTTTTTTCCTGTTTACAAAAGTCGAAAATTACGCTATAATAAAAAAATATATGTGCACTGCACGGTAGCAACCGTGCAGTAGAACTATCTCAGCACAATAGCGAACTGTAAAAGCAGTGGAAGATAAGCGTTGCCGTTGTACTTACGAACAGGCTGAAAAACAAGGAGGAGGCTTTTTATGTTTTTTTCAGAATCCGATGTGACAGAATTTATAGAGGACAACGATGTAAAATTTATTCGACTGACATTTTGTGACACACTTGGTACAATGAAAAATATTGCCATTTTACCGAGGGAGCTGCCAAGAGCGGTTTCTAACGGTATCCCATTCAATGCCACTGGCCTGCTGGAGGAACAGCGTCAAAATCTGCTGCTCAAACCAGATTGTGCCACCCTTTCTGTGCTGCCATGGCGGCCACAGTCGGGCAGAGTGGTACGGTTTTTCTGTAACCTGATGACGATGGACGGCAAACCCTATGCTGGGGATTTGCGGCAGAATCTCCGCAACACCATGCTGGAAATCGAACAGAACGGCTATCAGTGCCAGATTGCCACACGCTGTGAATTTTATCTCTTTAAGACAGATGTAGAGGGCAATCCCACCAGAGAACCCTATGATCAGGGAGGCTATCTGGACATTGCACCGCTGGATAAATGTGAGAATACCAGACGGGAGATCTGTCTTTCTCTGGAGGAAATGGGCTTGAACCCGACTTCTTCCTGTCATAAGCATGGACCGGGACAAAATGAAATTGACTTTGCATGTAGCAATCCGTTGACCGCAGCAGACAATATGATGCACTATAAAACCGTGGTAAAAACCATTGCCGCACAGAACGGCTTGTATGCCTCTTTTATGCCGAAGCCGCTGCCAAATCAGAACGGCAGTGCACTGAAGATCAATATCATTGTTCGAAAGGACGGTAAGAATATTTTCGGTTCCTGTCCAGAAGATATGATGCCGGAGGGGCGTTCTTATATTGCTGGTATTTTAAACCGGATTTGTGACTTCACATTATTCTCTAACCCGATTGTCAATTCCTATGAGCGGCTGCAGTTGCATACAGCTCCGGGACGGGTGAACTGGTCTTCAGAAAATCGTGTACCGTTGATTCGCCTGATGTATATTCCGGGCGGCGAAGCCATTATTGAGGTGCGTTCTGCGGATGCGTATTGTAATCCATATATTACTTTTCAAATGTTGCTGCGTGCTGGCATGGAGGGGATTCGGCAGAATGAACAGTTGAAAGAAGAGTGGAATGCTGCAAATGCCGCTACGGTTTTCCGGAAGTTACCGGCTTCTTTAGAGGAAGCGTTGCAGCTGGCAAAGGAAAGCGAATTTGTAAAAACATATCTGCCGGATGCGGTGTTGCATGATTTCTTCCAGAAAACAGAACAGCAAATTCGAGCATTTGCAGAAGCAGAGAATGTGCAAGCATACTCCTATCATCAATTTTTTTAATATCATACCGAAGCAAAAAGCCGAAAAGGGGGTATGTATGTGTACACGGAACGAACGCTGCTGATTTCCGGTTCTGATAAGGGCATTGACGCCATTACCAATTTCCTGAAGGGCTGCGGCTATGCTTCGGTTTCTGTTGTATCCAGCGGAGACGAAGCAAGACGGATGCTCCAGCATGATACATTTGGCTTGATTGTGCTGAATACGCCGTTAAAAGATGAATTTGGCTATCAGCTTTCTTTGCAGCTGACGCAGGGCACCTGTTCTGGTGTTGTGATGTTATGCAAGGCGGATATGGCAGAAGAGATGAGCAACAAAACGGTTTCCTATGGTGTTTTAGTGGTGGCGAAGCCACTGAACCGGTCAGCACTCTATCAGGCAGTTCGAATGGCGAAAGCAATGAACGGACGAATGATGCATATGAAATTGGAAAATGATAAGCTGCAAAAAAAATTGGATGAGTTACGTTTTGTATCCCGTGCAAAGTGTCTTTTGATTGAACGGGAACAGTATACAGAGGAACAGGCACATCGTTATATTGAAAAGCTGGCGATGGATACCAGACGCAATCGAAAAGAGGTTGCGATGGAAATTTTATCTCACTATGCCGGCGTGTAGACAGTGGATACAGACAACCAGTAAGACAGAAAGAAATATAAAAATTGACATAAGATAACCCAAACAGCTGTTACGGAGTAACTTCCGTGGCGGCTGTTTTTGATTATTTTGGGGGACAAAGGAAATCTGAATTTGTTTTTCAACAGCAAGTCGATGGGCAGCAGTAGAATTTCCCGCAATGATGTATAATTTTAAAATTCACTTCTGCGTTTTTTGTCGAAAAAGGGCATTTTTTCCACTATAACATATTTTCTTTTCGCCGTCAATCTGCTGTCATTTTCCATTTTTTCGACATCTCTGCTTGTTTGCTTCGACAGATTTCTTTCCATATTCATGATACAATAAAAATATTCTCTACAGGAAGAAGAAAGGAGCATTACCATGCCTGTTACAATACAACTGGAAGCCCCCTGCCTGACTGCTGTTCTCGACGGAGAAATTGATCATCATTGTGCCCGTGATTTGCGGGAAGAGATTGATCAGGCAATTTTGGATTATGAGCCGCACCAACTGCGGTTGGATTTTGAAAAAGTGACATTTATGGACAGTTCCGGCATCGGGCTGATTATGGGACGCTGCCAGCAAATGAAGGCACGCTCTGGAAACGTCATCATTCAAAATCCGCCGCCGCACATCCGCAGAGTGATGCGGCTTTCTGGTATGGAACGCATTGCAAGCATTGAAATTACAAATATCTGAGCAGGAGGGAAGTCGTCATGCATACCACCAATCAAATGAAAATTGTGTTTCCGGGCATTTCTGTCAATGAGCGGACAGCCCGTTCCTTAGTGGCTGCCTTTCTGGTGCAGCTTGACCCAACCGTGGAGGAACTGGCGGACATTCGGACAGCGGTATCTGAGGCGGTCACCAATAGTATTGTGCATGGTTATCGCTATCAAAAGGGAGATGTAGAGTTACATATTAAGATTTTGGCAGACCGTGAAGTATATATTCGGATCAAAGACAAGGGTTGTGGCATTGCGGATGTGGAAAAGGCAATGGAACCGCTCTATACAACGGCAAAGGAGGAGGAACGTGCTGGTCTGGGGTTTGCCGTCATGCAAAGCTTTATGGACAGACTGCAAGTACGCAGTAAGCCGGAGCAGGGAACGACAGTCATTATGCGGAAAAAGCTGAGGGCATTGGTATGAGTGCACCAACTGCGGAGGCAAATCTGGGATTGGTGCATCTCTGTGCCAATCGTTTCCGAGGACGTGGGATAGAGTACGAAGAATTGTATTCTGCTGGTTGTATTGGATTATTGAAAGCCGTAAAAGCTTTTGACCAGAATCGGGGCGTACAGTTTTCCACGTATGCTGTACCAGTCATTTTAGGAGAAATCAAGCGGCTGTTTCGGGATGGCGGTACAGTGAAAGTCAGCCGTACTTTAAAGGAACATGCCATGCAGTTACAGCAGTTGCAGGAAACTTTTCAGCAGACACACAGTAGGGCAGCAACAATTGCGGAATTATCGCAATGTTCTGGACTTTCTCCAGAAGCGGTTGCGGAGGCACTTTGTGCAGCACAGCCGCCATTATCTTTGACAGTGGCAACAGAGGACAATCAGTTTGATATTCCCGTTCCGGCACCGGATACGGAACTGGGAGATGTTTTAGCGTTGCGGCAGGTCATGCAAACACTGCCTAAGCCGGATCGGTTATTGCTGCAAATGCGGTATTTTCAAAATATGACACAGACAGAAACGGCAAAGCGACTAGGCATTTCACAGGTGCAGGTGTCTCGCAAGGAGAAAAAATTGCTCTCCCATTTACGGACAGAATTGTTACAATAATGTGAGTTCGATAGACAACTAGAATGCATTTTCATCGAACGCAGGATCGCATCTGAATTTGTGTTTTCATGCAGGATGGACGATTCTCTTTTGACACTTTTGATTGACAAACAGAAAAAAATGAGATAAACTGTAAGAGTATTTGTAAATTCAATAAAGAAGGTATTTTTATGCAAACTTTTACAAACAATCTTATTTTTAGTCTGAATGCCACCATTCCGGTTTTTCTGATGATGGTGTTGGGATTTGTCTTACGGCGAATGCATTTGCTGGATGACCACACGACACAGAAACTCAATCAATTTTCCTTCAAAGTGCTGCTGCCTGCCTTGCTGTTTATGGATTTGTCCACTGCGGATTTTCAGTCGGTTTGGGATACCAAATTTGTGTTGTTCTGTTTTTGTGTTACTGTGGTGAGTATTTTAATTGCATTGCTTTTCTCGTTGCTGCATCGGGAGAAAGCCGAACGGGGAGAATTCATTCAGGCGGCTTACCGAAGCAGTGCTGCGATTCTCGGCATTGCCTTTGTCAAAAATATTTATGGTGAAGCAACGATGGCAGCCCTGATGATTGTCGGAACGGTGCCGCTTTATAACATCATTGCGGTAATCGTACTTTCTTTGACAGCATCCACCACGGATGGCATATCTAAAACGAATCGAAAATCTTTACTGATAAAAACACTGAAAAACGTAGCAACGAATCCGATTATTCTCGGTATTGTGGTTGGTATGCTTTGGTCAGTTTTGAAGATCCCACAGCCAGTCATTCTTTCAAAATCTGTATCCTATCTCGGCAATATGGCAACGCCGCTTTCATTGATTGCACTGGGGGCGTCGTTTCAATGGCAGGATGCCAAGGGAAAACTGCCAGCAACGATGGGGATTACTTGTATCAAACTGGTACTGTTCTGCGGATTGTTTTTGCCACTTGCAGTTGCCTTTGGTTTCCGAACGGAAAAGTTGATTGCAATTCTGGTCATGCTTGGCAGTGCTACTACGGGCAGCTGTTTTGTAATGGCACGCAACATGGGGCATAAGGGAACGCTAACTGCTTGTAGTGTGATGCTGACGACATTGTGCAGTGCATTTACCTTAACATTTTGGCTTTTTCTGCTGCGGACACTGCAATACATTTGATAACATACGAAAAAATCCGCCCTGCCGCATTGGACAGGACGGATTTTTTGTTTCGTGTTTATGCTTTAAAAATTGAATTAACCTGTATATGGGAGAGTGTCAATCAGTTGGATAACATAATCAATCAAGATGCTGCTATCCTGATCATCTACATTTCCATCCGCATTGACATCAGCGTTCTTAAATGGCTGACTATCCTTCTCAAGGATAATCTGCTGTGCCAGGTGCTTGTTTAATATAATTGCGTCACGCAGGTCTACAACACTATCCACATTGGAGTCACCATATGCTATGGTATCATCGCCCTTTTTAGTGGTTGTGGTAGCAGCTGTAGCAGAGGTTGTCGTAACAGTACCGCTCTCGTCTGCATAAACCATGTAGAACAGGTTTGCCGCATTTGCCTTGGTGATGCTGTGTGTACCGGATGTAACGGGAACTGTGATAATGCCGTCACCGTTTGCGGTGTATTTTGTACCGTCTACCTTAATGGTTGCACTTGGTTCTACAAATACCAATGTTAGAGTGCCATCTGCTGTGTTAGTGAAACCAATAGAAGTTGCAGTTTCCAGTTTCAGACACTGGGTCAGCGTCAGATCGTTAAAGGAAACCGTGCCCTTATTGGTTGCCAGATTACCTGTAATGGTGTAGAAAGTACTGTTTAATCCGTTTTCTGTAAAGTTGTGAATCTGTGCACCAGATGGTATTGCAGAAGAACTTGTAGTGGTGGTTTTTGTTGTTGTAGTTGTGTTACTGCCGCTCGTCACAGTAGTGGTTACAATCGGATCTGGTGTTGTGCCGTTGTACATATGATAACCCATTGTACCATATGTGCCATCTGTCTTTGTTTCATACAGACCGCCCGGATTCAGAGAACCGTCTGCATTTCTCCATGCAGTGTGGAAGTCTGTCCCCTGTGTTGGTGCCTTTGTCATAGAAATGAAATCGGAAGCAGCAGGTCCTTCATATTTGGTACCAATCTTCGCACCATTGGTAATAGCCGTATCAGCATCTACCTTGTAATAGCCGCTATTGTAATAAACGCCGTTTGCATATGTGCCAACATACTTATCGTTGGAGGCACCGCCCTTGAGTTTTGCATCTGAAAGGAAGACAGAAGCATCATAGTAAGACATCAGGTTGTCAAAATCACAGCCTGGATCTGTGCAGCGATAGCAAGAAAAGTTTGGTTTGCCTGCCCCTTCACCATTATTGTTCACAGCGGTACAATCAATGATAGTACCCAGCTTCGGGTTGTTATTGTCAGTAAAGCCGCAGTGTAGGTTTTCAAATGCCAGACAGTTCTTTACAATATGTGGAGAACCGATTCCGCTGCCGCCCAGCTTAAAGCCATTGCCGTCACAGTCACCATATCCTTCGCCAAATTCGGTAAAGCCGTTCCGGAACGCAATGCTGTTCTGAATGGTCACGACGCCAATCGGACCAGTCTCAGACTTTGCAAACAAATCCCAGCCATCATCGCTGTTGTTATAGGCCATACAACCGTCAAAGACGTTGCCTTCGCCACAAGTCAGTTTAGCAGCGAAACCATCTGCATTTTCCATGCTTGCATTATCACAGTTATTCTTGGAAGTGCAATTTAGAATCAGGTTGTAGCTTGGCCAATCTGCGATGGTAGCAGCACTGGTATTATAACGGGAAATCTGCAAACCGGTATCCTGATTGTCATTGAATACCATCATTTCAATACGGTTATGATTACCAGACAACAGCATACCGTTGTCACCTGCCTTGGTGATTTCAAAGCCATAGAACTTCCAGTAATCACCATCCAGCACGATGCCACGCAGAGATTTCAGCTGATCAACATAATCGGAAGCAGAGGAATCCACTTTTGCAACTTGTGCACTGAAATCCAGTGTTACCTTTGCACCCGGATATGCCATTATGGTCTTATAAGCATTTTCTGTACCACAATTTGTGCTGTCAATCAGAATCATTTCATCCATCTCATAAGTACCTTCGAGCAGATAAATGGTCTGACCAGCTGCCACCTTTTTGACTGCTTCATAAATATCCATCGGATCTGCCATCGTACCGCTGCCAGTTGCACCCGGTGCACAGTACAGAGCCCCTTCTACCGGTGTCAGCTTTGTGGTTGTGCCAGCCGGAACGGTGGTAGTAGTGCCGCCCTTTGTGGTCGTAATAGTCGTAATGGTGGTGTTAGAAGTCGTTGTGGTAGTTGTTGTAATAGAACCGCCATTCTGGAAACCGCTGCCGATGGCTGAAATAGAGGAGGTATAGCCCATCAATGCAGACTTCAGTTCGGGAATAACCGCATAGCTTGCATCATCTACAGAATTATCAAATTCCCATTGGAAATCACCGCCGTCCACACGACCTGCCTTTGCTGTTACAACAGAAGGAACATCCTCGGCTGCATCCGGTGTATAATCATACATGATACTGCTATCTGTATCGAAATTATTATAGGTATTTGCACCTTGCTTAGAGGTAACAGAAGACGGAATTTTCTCATCTCTGGAAGAAGCGACATAAGCATCAAATTCTACATTGTCTTCACTGTACGAGACGAATGCTTTCTGTCCTTCCATGACGTTTCCATAAGCCTTAATCGTACCGCCATCTTCTCCGTTGAATGTTCCCTTAGCAGGATTATCCGCATATTTAAAATCTGATCCCTGCATCGCTGTCAACATCGGATATTTACAATTTCTGAAGTAATTCGATTCAGCGAATACAGAAGAACCTGTTGTAGAACCGATACCATATTTTGCATTGCCGTCATAGTAATTGTTATACACATGAACTGTAGCCACTCTTACTCTTGGGTGACGGGAATCGGAATGGTCATACCAGTTGTGGTGATAGGTGATATAATTGGAAGTATCACTGGCATTTGCCCCCTGAAGATTGCATTTTCCGTTGTCCCAGAAGTGATTGTAGGAATGCGTAACGTACTCTGATTTTTTGGTATCCAGAGCACCATCCCCCTTTACCTGGTCAGCGTCAGAACCAGCCTGACCGTAGAAGAAATCACAGTTATGTACCCAAATATGGTCATTTCCCTGCTGCAATCCCACATCATCGCCTTCATCGCTATTGCAGTTCATGAAACCAAGGTTTCTAACTTCCACATTCGAACAGTTTTTCATTACCAGACCAAAGCCGTTGAAAACCGCATCATTGCCGATGCCTTCGAGGGTCATACCAGCGGTTACGGTATCTACCATTAGATCTCCTTTCGGCATGTTTGCCGGATCGGTGATGTTGCCGATAAACCGAATCGCAATGGGTCTAGTTTCTTTGCCTTTCTTATAACCAGTAATAATATTCTGTACACCCGTCAGCGTAGCCGCACCTTTACCGGTTGCATCAATTTCTGCTGTTACAGTATCCTTATTTGCATCTGTTACATAAACGACAATCGCATTGCTTTTCAGTGTACCGTCTTCGTTATATGCACCGGAAGAAGTACCGTTTACAAATCCGAAACCGCTTCTGTCATGTGCGGTAACAGTAACCGTTGCCTCTGCTGCACCGGACAGTTCCGTAGAACCGCTGACCGGAACGACTTTCAGTGTATACCTGCCAGCCTTCAGACCGACTGCATCTGCCCGAAGGTGTCCATCCTTGTATTGACGGATCAGCATACTATCCAATTGTACCCCATTGCAGTATACATTATAACCATCCGCACCGCTGACTGGCTGCCATTCTACAGCAGCAGATTCTGCATAACCTATCGATTTGGTAATGGAAACGCTGCTTGCTGCCAGCAAGGATAGATTTTCCTCCCAGCTTGCCTCTGTTACTGGTATCGCATCTTCCGCAAAGCCAAGCAGCTGTGTGGGCAGTGCTGCTACAGCAGTGACCGCAGCAACCAAGGTAGCAACCATTCCCTTTTTTAAATTGAACATCCGTTTCAAAATAAATCCTCCTCTTGTGCAGTCCCCAGTAATCTGAGTGTGACTGCAAACCATTTGTCTTAAGGATACACCTTTTTAATAAAATTGTCAATCTGTAAAAATGCTGAAAATTTCTTTTCCGTTTTGTGCATTGTAACTAAAAATAATTGGGAAATTTGTTGATTATTTTAGTGCTGATTGATTATATTAAACAACATATAAATTTTTATCTTATATATTGTAAATAAAAATTTTGTAGTGAATATTATTTTAAAATAGAAATCAAAAGCGGAAAATGAAACTGTACAATTTTGTCCTGCATTTTCAACATTTTTTATTTAAGTTTTACAAATTCTGATTTCGATTCAAGATTAAAAAGAAAACAGTTGACAAACAATTTAGAAGCGGATATAATAAAAATAATGATTTCCTGTCAGAATTTGTACGAAAGACATGAGAAAACTCTGATTTCTGAAAGATCAGATGAATAAAGAAAGGATCGATTGCATTGAACGAAACGCAGAGAGAATCCCGTTCCACTCGCAGCGGAAATTCACCCGCTCCCATTTCCAGAGACCAGCTGCAGCAGCAGATGCAGGCAGCTTTAAACGGCGGACAAATGCGGCCAAGAAAGAAAAAGCAGCAGGGGTCTGACCACAAACGGATTTCTGATATGTCAAATAATCGCAGTACTGCTAGCAAAAATCGAAACAGCAGTGCCGGAGAACCAATGCCACGTTCCGCCAGCGAGGCAAAGGCGGAAAAACTTCGGCAGATTAAAGCTTCGGTTGCATCTGCTTCGCAGGGTATTTATACCGATGAGACAC
>DYCW01000396.1 GCA_019417865.1 Ruminococcus sp.
CCGCTTAGGTATGCCCTCATCTTTTATCATACCAGATTTTATGGGAAAAGTCAACAAATTGATACAAAAATCAGCATCTCGCAAGAGGTGCTTTTTTGATACCCAAAATACGAAAGGAGCATTTTCATGCAATCCAATCCATTGCGAATCTCGATGCAGTATTTTGCAGAATCTGCATCGGGAGAATCCAATACAACCGAACCAGCAGGATCCAATCCATCTGCCGAGCCTGTTCCGGCAGAACCGACACCGGCAGATACATCCGAACCGGACACCGCTGCGCAGCTGAAACAGCTGACCGATGCGAATGCCGCTCTGCAACAGGAATTAAACACCCTGCGGAAAGAACATCTCACACAGGAGGAACAGAAACGGCTGGAATTGACCCAGAAGGAAACCGAAATCGCAAACCGTGAGGCAACGCTGCGGGATCGGGAAAACCGCCTGCATGCCATCCAATCGCTGGAAAAAGCAAACCTGACGGGAAACGGGCTGACTTCTGCGGAGCTGCTGCCGTTCGTTCTGGACAGCACCACAGACGGCATTGACAGCAAGGTGAAAGCTCTGTCTGCTCTGCTGGACAAACGGGCAAAGGCAGAAACAGAACGTCTGTATCAGGCAGCCGGTAGACAACCACAGCAGGTCAGCAATGACACCGGCGGTACTGCTCCCTTGCCATTCCGCACCGCACGGACACAGGAACAGGCACGGGCAAAGGAAATTCGGGAACGATATACAGGAGGCAAGACAAAATGAAGTACAAAACAACAACAGTCGGAGCAGACAAGATGATTTTAGCGAACGACCACTATGTGGCAGTTCCGTATGACTGCACGGCTTTAACGGCACTGGCAACGAACCATGTGATTCCAGCTGGTACCGTGATTCCTAGCAATGATGCCAGTGCAAAAGGGGTGCTGCTGACAGCGGTAGACCTGTCAGAAAATCCGAATGGTACGATTGTCGTACATGGGTTTATCCGTTCGGATAAGCTGCCGACCGCACCGGCAGAAACCGCAAAAGCCACCCTGAAACTGGTACAGTTTGTATAACGAAAGGAGCATAACAGATGAATTTGAGAGATCTTTTTACAGCAGATGCCATCTCTGCGAACTGGACAGAAGTTGCCTCGAACAGTGTAGCCTATTATGGGGCAGGGTTGTTTCCGGCACGAAAGAAAGCCGGTCTGGATTTGAAGTGGATTCGTGGCAACAAGGGTTTGCCGGTGTCCCTTGCCCCGTCCACATTCGATGCCAAGTCCACACTGCGTGACCGAATCGGGATTGCCATTCATGAAACAGAGATGGCGTTCTTTCGGGAATCCATGCTGGTAAAAGAAGCAGACGAACAGGAAATCATGCGGGTGCAGGATGCCAACGACCCCTATGCAGTGGATGTGCTGGAGCGAATTTTTGACGATGCCCAGACTTTGATTGACGGTGCAGCCGTTGTACCAGAACGAATGATTATGCAGCTGCTGGCACCCATCGGTGGTAAGGTGGGAATTGAGATTCGGGCGAACGACACCAACTATACCTACAACTACGACCCAGACGGCAGCTGGAAGAAAGACCACTATTTGCAGATTACCACCGATGCGGACAAGTGGACAGCATCGGACACCTGCGACCCGTTGCAGGATTTGGAGGATGGCATGGAGGCACAGGAAGCAGCATCCGGAAACCGTCCGGAAATTATCCTGATGTCCAAGGATACGTTCAAGCTGCTCAAGGCTTCCAAGAAAGTGCGGGACGGCGTTTTGGCACAGAACACAACGGCAAATGTGAACTATACGACTGCACGAGTAAAATCCTATGTAGAAGAGGAATTGCAGGTAAGCATCGTGATTTACACCAAGCAGTACAAAAAGGAAGACGGTACGGCTGCAAAGTTCTACCCCAACAATATTGTCATGATGCTGCCGGACGGTGCATTGGGTTCCACTTGGTATGGTACGACGCCGGAGGAACGTACGCTGATGGCAAGCGATCAGGCAGAAGTATCCATCGTGAATACCGGTGTGGCGGTTGCGGTGACCACAACCAGCGATCCGGTCAACACGAAAACAACCGTATCGGAAATTGTACTTCCATCCTTTGAGCGGCTGGAAGAGTGCTATGCAATCGAGGTGGCGTAAATGGTTTATGATCATGCAGTGAAGGCATTTGGCAAGATTTATTTTGCGGGGGAAACCGTTCCGGAGCAAGAAAAGCAAAGGTGCGATTGACAAGGAAGAAATCACCGTGGATATGACGCTGTAAGGAGGGAGAAAGGATGTTTGAACCCATTGTATTTGATCCGGCACAGACCACTGTGACCATTGACAATGTGTACATTACAGGATTTGGCGGAACTGCGATTTCATTTGCGTACAGTCAGGATGCGGTTGCCGCAGAATCCGGACTGGATGGGGCAACTGTTTTCACCGTGAACAACTCGAAACTGGGAACGTGTACGCTGCCGATGAAGATTTCCAGCCCGCAGTTTGAAAAGCTGATGGCACTTGCGAGAAATCATACGATGTTTTCCATCTGGTGTACGGATAAGTCCAGCGGCAGACGGGCAGGCGGCAACTATGCCATGTTTACGAAAGTGCCGGATTATACAGCAGATGCCAGTGACGTTTCATTCAGTTTGACCATTGCCGATCTGGACATCGGCACGTGTTAAAAAATCCGAATTGCCGCTTGACAATCCGGATGGAATCGGGTATAATAAAGATAAGGAGAGCATACCGATAGGCGGTCGCTCCCAATTCGAGATTATAGAAATAACCGCTTAGATTGGAAGTCACGGGCGGTTATTTCCGTTTATTGTGGTAAATCATGTACAAGAAAGAAGCTGCTGTTACAAGCAACATTCCCAGTTGAATCAATTGATCCCATGTAACATAGTTATCCATAATATCACTCCCTTCTGGGAGCGTGGATTGACCGCCTACCGCTTTATGGTATGCTCTTGTTTGTTATCATACCAGATTTTACGAGAAAAGTCAACCAATTCAAACAAAAATCAGCATCTTCGGAAAGGAAGGTGCTTTTTTATTGCCTATTTTTAAGGATAGAAAGGAATTTTATCATGAAAAAGAATACAGATCACACCTATACCGCTACCAAAACCATTCAGGGAACCACCTACCGTGCCCAGTTTAACGGAGTTAGAGAATATGTACGGGCAACGGAGCAGTGCAAGGGCGATGAGCTGAAAATGGATGAATATCTGCTCGCCAATGTCATTGTAGAGCCACCAGGCATGAAGTTAGATGATTTTGAAAATGTAGACGAATATCGGGCAGTCATCCGGTTTGCAGCATCGGTGATGCTGGGGCGATTTCGAAACGAACCGGAGCCAGTCGGAGATTCGGGCAGCGGCACAGCAAAACTGGATGCTGTGGCGGCTGATTCTCAGTGATACCGGATTTGACTATGAAACGGTTTTCCATCACATGACGATGGATGAAATTCAGGAGGCAAATGCGGCACTGGATTTGCAGCAGGAGGCAAGAAAAGAAGCCCTTGCCAGACAACAGGCAGAGACGGAGATGCGGCGGAAGATGGGACGGAGGTGATACCGGATGCCAAATGTGATACGGGAAGATGTGGTACAGGTTTCGTTCCGGTCGGATGGTGTACAGGATATTTTACAGGGAAAGACTGCACTAAAACAGCTGGAAGAAAAAGCAGAATCCGCTTCTGATGCGTTTGCAAGTGCCACCAAATCTTCCAAAAAGTTTGGAGAAGAGAGCAGCGAAAGTGCCAGAAAAAGCAAGCAGCGTTTTGAAGAGCTGGGCGAGGAATGGGATAAGAGCAAGGAAACACTTGCAGAATGGACAGAGCGGATCAATACGGCAGGACATCGTGCAGAGAACTTGCAGAAAATGTTGGGAAAGGATTTGTTTCGAAATCTGGATGATGATGCTCTGCTTGATATTGGGGAGAGTGCAGAGAAAAGTGAATCGGCTGTGGACGATCTCACAGAATCCGCAAATGTGCTTGCCGATGCTTTATCCGGTGCAGCCGCTGCTTTTTCCGTTGGCGTACTGCTGCAAAATGTATCAGAAACGCAGCAAGCTTTGAATAAGTTGCAGGCACAGACCGGTGCAAATGCCTCTGAAATGGAATCCATGGGGGAAGCCGTGAAAACCATCTACACAAGCGGCATTGGGGAGAGCCTTGGCGAGGTGGCGGATACCGCTGCACTGGTCAACCAGCAATTCAAAGATCTGGATACCGACACCATGCAGAACATCACCCAGTCCGCCATGACGATGGCGGATACCTTTGGAACAGATGTCAATGAAACACTGCGTGGGGTCAATGCGTTGATGGTCAATATGGGGTTGACCGCAGAAGAAGCGTTTGACTATATCGCCAAAGGGACACAAAACGGACTGGATAAAAGCGGCGAACTTTCCGATAATATTGCGGAATATTCGCAATTGTGGGCACAGGCTGGATTTTCTGCCGAAGAGATGTTCACGGTACTGCAAAATGGTCTGGACAGCGGGGCGTATAACCTGGCAATGTCATTAACTTAACACTAGCCAAGCGAGGCGAAATCTGCTAAAATAAAGA
>DYCW01000397.1 GCA_019417865.1 Ruminococcus sp.
GGTAATATTCTGTAGGCAGACTATCGCTAAGTGCAGTAAACTGATTTTTTCCAACATCTGCAACAACAACATTTGTTGTACCCTTAACGGAAGTACCTACATAAACCTTTCCGTTTTTAATAACGATAGTTGCTACACCGTTCTGCTGAGCATAGGCATCAACAGAATCGACACTGGTAGTTGCTGCTCTTACAAAATGCTCTTCCCAGAAAGGCCAGTGCACCGTATACTGAAAGTAACCTAATTCATCATAACCTTTAACCGGTTCCCATGTGTCACCGCCATCCTGTGACCAAATAAGAGCTGAGTCACCTGCTGTGACATCACCGCCGCAGTAAATAATATCAGGATTGTCAGGATCCACGGCAATTGCTTCTCCGCATTGCCGCCCATAACCGTTGCCATGCACCTGAATCAAATCGGTCACATCAATTTCATCAAATGTTTCACCACCATCACGAGATCGGAAAATCACTGTCCTGGCACCACTAAAATACGCACAGCCGGCCAGCATGTAAATAGTATTCTCATCGTTCGGGTCAAGACACATCGCATCAATGCTCAGAAGACCACGATCTTCTTCATCAATAAAATCCAACAACTGATCCCAGTTGCCAGTGTCATAGTTGTACTTATAGGCACCGCCAACGTCTGTACGAGCGTACATTGTGGTTTCACCAGTAACAATACCAGACACAAAGCCACCACCGGCAATGCCGAGTGTGCCCACTTCTGTCTGGTCTGCAATGCTTTCCGAAGCCACAGCAGTCAAAGTAGAACCGCTCAGCAGACTGGACAAAGCAAGGCTGCCGCACAATACTGCACCGGCAGAAGCCGCAGCTATCATTTTTTTCACTGTTTTCTTCATTATTTTAAATCCTCTCTTTCTTTTTTAGACAATGATTTACTGTTCTATTTACGTATGATTGTTAACATGTCTTTACTTCATATTCCTCTCCTCCATCCATGATATCTTTTTATCATCACATGATTGTTTACGCTTGTTCTCTACAAACGTCTCGTCTTCCTGCAAACAAGAAGGCGGTAACTGCCTATATTTTTTCACTGCACATTGGTAAATCCCATTATGAATCCTTCCGACTCCATGTTGCAGTACGCCAAGTACTGCTCCAAGTAAGATACAAAATCCGATTTCAAAATACCCTTCTGAAAGGCAAGTCCATCCAATGAGAACGCCTCATACAAACAGCAATATCCATTTTAATCGGCTGTGGAGTTTCGTATGCACTTTGGTTTCCTGTTGCAGCAATCGATAACACTGTATTTCTACATCAAACTGGCTGTTATGATATGTTCTGCAACTTTTTCATACTACGCATTCGTGTCAGTTTTTTGCTCTCCATAGGCACCTTTAAAAATGCCCAATTATTCCAGTATTTTTTCGTTCCCCTGCCATAGTTGCTCGAATTTAGTATAACATGATTTATAAAAAAATGCAACTGCTATCCGACTACTTTTTCATATTTTTATGCAACTTGCTGTATTCCATCCCTTTGATTTTACAGAAAGTGCACAAAAACCGGAAAATCCGACGTTTTCCACCGTTGAAATTTGTGCAAAATAACAAATGACAAGTGCCGCCCAATATGTTATAATAAATAGGATACCATAATCATTTCAGGAAATTCCACATACTGGAACACAAGAAAGAAACACACTGTTTTCACATAACAGGAGGGAAAACGGATGGCAAAAGCAGAAGAAACAAAACGAAATCATGCACCGGCTTCCGATTTAGATGATGACATATTTGCAATTTTAAATAGCAGCCGTCCAACCTATCCGGGCGGCGGTCCGAATATGCAGCAGCCAGCTACCAAACTGAACCGCAGTCACGTTTCCGGCACACAGCCGACACAACGTTCTGCTCCTCGTCCAGCACAGCCGGAACAACCAGTGCAGCGAACCACACCACGTCCGGTACAGACGGAACA
>DYCW01000398.1 GCA_019417865.1 Ruminococcus sp.
TAAGAGACAGCACTTGCACATAGTATACCACATTTTTTGAAAAATGTCAATCTCTTTTTTCTCAAATTGAGAAAATTAAAAAATAAAACATATTTGTCTATTATTCTGATGATTCTAAGAAAATTCCCCGACAAAATCCAAGAAAAATGTCGGGGAATTGTTTTTCTTTTTTCAATTTCATATACATGCATTCACAAAGAAAACGGATTCCTATGCAATTATCCAAACACTGCAAGCAGAAATCCAGCCGCAATGGCAGAACCAATCACACCAGCAACATTTGGTCCCATGGCATGCATCAACAGGAAATTACTCGGATTGGCTTTTTGCCCTTCTATCTGTGAAACACGTGCCGCCATCGGAACAGCAGAAACACCTGCTGAACCAATCAGCGGATTGATTTTTCCGCCTGACAGTTTGTACATCAACTTGCCGACCAGCAAACCGCCAACCGTAGAGAAGCAGAACGCCAGCAGTCCCAAGCCAACAATATATAATGTTTTCAACGACAGGAATGAAGAGGCCACTGTTGTTGCACCAACAGAAATTCCAAGGAAGACTGTGACGATGTTCATCAATGCATTCTGTACCGTATCAGACAGTCTTGCAGTGACACCGCATTCTCTCCAAAGATTCCCCAACATCAGGCAGCCAATTAACGGAGCGGTAGACGGCAGCAGCAGGATAACAAACAGACTGACCACAATTGGGAAAATAATTTTTTCCGTTTTGGAAACAGCTCGTTTCTGTTCCATTTTTACTTCCCGTTCTTTTTTCGTAGTCAACAAACGCATCAGCGGCGGCTGAATCATTGGAATCAATGCCATATAGGAGTAGGCAGCAATCGCAATTGGACCAAGCAGATTGGGAGCCAATTTACTGGTTAAGAAAATCGCAGTCGGTCCGTCTGCACCGCCGATGATGCCGATGGAAGCTGCTTCATTGCCGTCAAAACCGAGCAGGATTGCACCAAAGAAAGCAAGGAATACCCCCATCTGTGCAGCTGCACCCAGCAACAGGCTCTTCGGATTGGACAGCAGCGGTCCAAAATCTGTCATGGCACCGATTCCAAGGAAAATCAGGGACGGATACAAACCAGTTTTTACGCCAATGTACAAAATATCCAGCAAACCGCCGTTTGCCATGATATGCCCATAGCTATGGTAGTACTGACTGCCTTCATCCAGAAAAGCACTCCAAAGTTCCGGATGATACAGAGCATTTGCTGAGCTGACACCATCTACAAAGAAGTTTGAAACATTTACCAACAAACATCCAAAGGCAATTCCAACCAACAGAAGCGGTTCAAATTTTTTGACAATGCCAAGGTACAGCAGCAAACATGAAACTGCAATCATAATCAAATTTTTCCAGCCGCCGTCCATGAAAAAGCCGACAAATCCGGAGTCCATCCATAATCGTTGCAGCGTTTCTAGAATATTCATGTGCGTCCCTCCTTATGCCAGTACAACCAGCGGCGTTCCGGTTTCTACAACCGCTCCCTTTGAAGTGGCAACCTGTACAACCGTACCATCCTTCGGGGCTGCAATTTCATTTTCCATCTTCATGGCTTCCAGAATTAGCAGGGTCTGTCCTGCTTTTACCTTATCGCCTTCCTTGACATCAATCCGCAGAATATTTCCCGGCATCGGTGCATTGACTGGTTCTCCGGCTGACAACGTAACCGGAGCAGGTGCAGCTGCCGGTGCAGCAGCTGGAACGGGAGCTGCGGCAACTGCTGCCGGTTCTGCTGGTGCGGGTGCACAAGCTTCGTACTCATCCAACAGAACCACCTTTCCTACTTCTACCTCTACTTCGTATGTCTTTCCATTGAGCGTTACTTTATACTTCATCTTCCTTGACCTCCTTGATGGAAATAAACCGCAGTTCGTTCAGGGGCTTTTGCATCTGATAGGCAACAACTGCCATAACCATAGCCGCCTCCTTATCAGGCACGTCAAATCGCTTTACATGCCCAGCAGAACCCGGTGCAACTGGTTTTTCTGGTACAGTTGGTGTTGCCGGTGCAGCTTCCTGTACCGCAACAGAAACCTCTTTTTTCTTTTCATTTGCCTGAAAAATAGCACCAATGAGATAAATCACACACATCAGCAATGCCAGTCCGACAAATACCACCAGATAACCAAAAACAGCAGTGATCCCTGCTTCCCCAATGTCCATTTTCGTTGCCAGCGAAACCATATTTCCCATGCTGTCCCGCCTCCTTACAGTTCTTCAATTGTATAAACTGCTTCGTTCTCTTCTTGTGCCTTGCGATCTTTTAAGAACTGAACCGTTTGATCCGGATAGCAGATATAACTCATAATATCCTCTTCCGAC